>NZ_JALJWH010000003.1 GCF_024168825.1 Paenarthrobacter sp. A20
GACTGCCCTGGAAAGACCGAACTTGACGCTGAGATTCTCAGCAGGGGAGACGTCTTCGTGGAGTATCCTCCGCAGACTCGTATCGAAGGGGAGATTCAGCAGATGCCAGACGACTTCCCCGTCACTGAGTTTTGGCAGGTCTTGACTGGTGCTGCAGCAGGTCGCACCTCAGCAGGTCAGATCACCATCTTTGATTCCGTTGGATTCGCGATCGAAGACTTCTCCGCTCTGCGCTATGTACGCGACTCCGTCGACGGGACCGACTTTTTCGAGGACATCGATTTGGTCGCGAACCCTGATGATCCCAAAGATCTCTTCGGGCTGGTTGGAGTCCTCTCCCCGCTCGGATCTTGACTACGACCATGTCTTTTCAAGCGCCTGGCGCGGTAGTACTCGTCCGTCCGCACCGTTTCGTGCCGAACCATCAGACGGCAGTGGACAACGCCTTCCAGTCCACTGGAACTGAACGCGACGCCGGAGTCCTAGCCGCTACCGCACACCAAGCAGTCACATCCCTAGCCCTGTCGTTGGAGAAGTCTGGCATCACAGTGCACTTATTCGATGATTACGAGCACACCAGACCAGACAGTGTATTCCCGAACAACTGGGTCTCCACCCATGCTGCGGCGCGCACTGGCAAGCCTGACACCTTCCCAGAAAACCACCATCAAAGACAGTTGCAAGATTCTCGCCGTTGAAGTGCCGACAATCGAACTCGCCGGCGGCTCGGTACGATGCATGATCGCTGGAATTCACCTGAGCCTCAGACCCAGGACATCCGTCGCCGACGGGATCTCATCCGCTGCAAGCAGCCCAGCGAAAGCAACGGCCTAACACCCGCCGGGATCAGTCGTCCCGACTTCTTCCACCCCGCAGAGCCAGGCTCAACATGATCCTCCTTCGTAAATTCTGACCACTCATTCGCCTGCCACGGGCAGGTACCCTAAGATGCAAAACTAAGAAACGAGACAATCTGTGAACACGGAAGCACCTTCCAACGGGACTCCCGACGATCGTCTACTCCCTAAGACGAATTCACCCTCACCCCTGCAATCCCCACGCCCATCAGTCTTGGCATCAGTTCGATTGCCCGGGCAACAACACATATTTAATGTGCACCTCAACAGAGGTATCGTCGCTCGCATCAGTGCAGGCGACGTGCCTCGAGGCGAGGACGTTATCGACTGCGACGGCCGTTACCTCATTCCGGGACTCTGGGATGAACACGTCCATATGACTCAGTGGGCCATGCATTCGAACAGGATCAATCTCAGTGCAGCGCGATCCGCCAGCGAAGCAGCCACCATCATTGAGGGCTTCGTGGCCGGTGCGGGGACTGAAGTCACCGTGGTGGGAGTGGGATTCCGGGATGCCCTCTGGGGAGACCAGCCGACACTGGCCATGCTTGATGGAGCCACAGGTGAGCAACCAACAGCTCTGATCAGTCATGACCTGCACTCCGTGTGGCTGAACACTGCCGCAGCTCGGCGTTACTGCGTGGACGTGGACGCTTCTGGACTTCTGCGAGAAGAACCAGCGTTCGTCCTGATCCGGGAGCTGGGGCGTTTACCCGATGCTGTAATCGATGCTTGGATCAATCAGGCTGCCCAAGCTGCCGCTGCCCGGGGCGTAGTCGGAGTAGTTGACCTCGAAATGACATGGAACCGTGATCCGTGGCTTCGACGCATCGGTGCCGGGTTCGACTCACTCCGGGTCGACGCAGGAGTCTATCCCGCAGACCTTGAGCGCGCAGTCCGGGAAGGCATGCGAACCGGCATGGATGTGCCGGGTGGAAATGGCCTTTTGCGTACGGGCCCACTCAAAGTCCTCATCGACGGGTCGCTCAACACTCGCACTGCCTACTGCGTCGATCCCTATCCCTTTGGTGGCCACGGGCTCTTGACCGTCAGCGAAACCGATTTGCTGGCACTGCTCGAGCGTGCCCGTGCGACCTATTTTCTCCCTGCCGTACACGCCATCGGAGATGCAGCGAACAAAATAGCCCTCGACGCTTTCGAACGTGTAGGGATTGGGGGACGAATCGAGCATGCCCAATTCGTGCGTCGGGAGGATTTTGCGCGATTCGGCCGTTTAGGCGTAGTGGCAAGCGTCCAACCCCTTCACGCACTTGACGATCGGGACGCCGCAGAATACAACTGGCCAGGGCGAACTGACCGGGCGTTTCCGCTGCGTTCCCTACTGAACGCTGGTGCTTCTCTGGTCCTGGGGTCCGACGCCCCGGTCGCCCCGCTGGACCCCTGGGCCGCAATGTCGGCAGCGACCACACGGTCCTCCTTGGACGGACGAGCGCCGTGGCATCCACAAGAAGCTATTACAAGGCAACAGGCACTGGACGCATCCACGCGTGGTCGCGGCAAAGTCAGGCTGGGTAGCGCCGCAGACCTCGTTCTAATTGACGAGGACCCGCTGACTGCATCCAACGCCGTCTTCGCTTCGATGCCCGTGGCGGCGACTCTAATAGACGGCCGATTCACCTACGACAGTGTTGGACTTGAAACAGCTTTTGCGTCGAACCACTCTTGAATTGCGCAGCGCCCCCGAAGTCCCCGAGGTGCTCCTTGCTTTGGACCTGCCGGTGTACGCGGCCCGTACCTTCGACCTTTGCCAGGTGGACCCCAACGTCCTCAGGCTCAGAACTGGTACATCCTTGGACGCGGCCAGGCAACGGACCTTGAAACCTTCGTGGCCTCACACCAGGAAAAGCTATTCCGGAGCGAAAGCGCCCAGAAAGCCCTGCCACCTTCGCTCCGATCTCACAAGCATCGAGTTGCTGGCAATCATGCGCGCACTGGCCATGACCTGGCATGCGCTCACTCCCGAGATGGCACGGTCCACACGTCCCAGCCATAGGTGGCTGGACGAAACCATCATCGTGAATGCGTAGAGGCTCGTCAGCTAAGGGAGCTGTCTCATCAAGTGATGTCCCAGTTCCAAGGAGGTGACACACTGAAATCGCTGCAGAGCGGCGAGGTTCGTGTAGCTGGTTCCTAGCAGGCAGGAGGGCGCGAGTACATGTACATGTCTTTGCGTTGGCCGGCAACCTCGAGCCAGCTCCTCATCGTGCCTTAGCGAGAGAACCCGCAGCGCTCAGCTGTTAGCCAGGAGCCGTCGTTCCAAGGTTCGACGTGGAATTCTAGCGATGAATCCCGGGTTGGGCAAGACCCCAGGTGGCGAGGGCACCTAAAGCAGAGGAGGCGGCTCCCTTTCCCCGATGACTTGGCGCCACCCAGTAGCCAATGCTCGCCCGGCCTTTGCTGAGGTTCTTTAGCCACAGTCCGATTTGGCCAACTGCCTCGTCAGAGGAGGAATCCGCCATAGGGAACGAGTACCGGTGCCGTCCATTAAGCGTTGGTGCTGTCTTTCGATGAATCTCAGAGCTGCCTGTCGTGAACCGCTGGCGGGGACTGTCGTGATGGCAGGAATTAGTGGATCGTTCGAGGCTTCCTGGATAACGGGAGCGTCGGCTCTGGTAAATGGGCGGACCTGTAAGGGGACGCGACGAGTACAGGCTGATCCAAGGGATTCATTCTCAGACTCTACGCGGAGGCCCCGGGCGGCGCGGGAGATGCCGAACTACCACCGTCCCACTTCCAAGGAACTGGGATACCGCTCTAGTTTTCTTTGCGTTCTGGTCCAAGGTCCTGGCGGATACGCTCACGACTTTGTGCGGAAGCTTGTACGCATCCCGCTCCCGCAGCGCTCAATGGTGAGTCCCTTCCGCCTCGTGTTTCACTTCTAAGGATGGCCGCTCCGAGGACTTGGCTGCCGTCTTCGCTTCTTCACCGTCCAGGACGACACCTAGCGGGACTTGGTCCCGCACAGCTGAGGAGAGCTCAGGAAAGAGCCTGGAAAGTTCTTTGCCCTGCCGACTCCAGAGCGTCACCCCGTCTGAATCGCTCAGAACGATGGTCCTGTAGCCGTCCATTTAAGTTCGGCCCAGATTCCGCCCGGGAGGCCATTGGGTCCGGGGAATGCCTTGACGAGTTTTGCCAGGGCAACAGCAACTGGTGGTTGCAGTGCCCGCGGGATGGACTCGCTCATGGGCTCCCGTTCTGTTCGTGCCGCTACGTGCGGCCCGGCCATAGGAGTGGCGTCCGGTTACAACTCCACGGGGTGCTCAACAGCGAACCGCACGGGGGGACTCGCCTTTGACCAGGTTCTCCGGTTCGGGATTCATGACAGACATGGTGATCTGATCGATGAAGTATTCAGTATCCGCTTCGGGGACATCATCGCGGGGTTCCATGGGGCCGGGACGGCCAACTTCGAAACCGGTGATCTCGTCGTACTCTTCCACACGCATCTGCAGGGTTTCGTGAACTGCGTTCGCGAAACCCTCGGCCGTCTCCGGATCCAGGAAGCCCTGGATCTCCAACTCAGCGCTCTTGTCCTCGTTCTGGACGTGCACTTTAAAACCAAGCATGCTGCTCCTTCGAGTCTTGCTGTGTCTAGTAGCGCTGCTGATCCGGGCGGCGCATAATCTGAACCGCGCTACCAAGGCAGACCGCGCCGGAACCCATCAGGATTACGGCGGAGGCAATGAGATACCAGACGCCGTCAGTGGTCAGAGCACAGTAGAGGCCGTACACAAGGATGCCAGTCCCCAAAAGCGCCCAGATCAGCGCTGCTTTCTTCTTGTCCATGGCCTCAGCCTAAATGTCGTTTTCAGAAGCTAACTGTATTGAAACCACTGTGGTTGTGGGAGTAGTGCAGTCGGCTATGGACACGATGGTGTTCGAAGTCCTATATGCACACAGCGTCACTTTAATCGGGAGTCGGCTGCGTTATGGCGCTATAGCGCTAAGGCGCGAGGGCCTCGAGTATTCGCTCGAGGCCGTCGGACGATGGTCGCGGCGCCGTGATTTCGGCCGTGGCCGGGCAAACCTCGTGGCCGCCACCGTGCACCAACCTGGCCGCCTGTGGTCCCGCAGGTCGTGCATGCGGACCGCGGAACCTCGATGACGTCCAAGACCGTGGCGGCGATCCTCTCGGATCTGGTGCTCACCCGGTCTCATTCCAGGCCCCGGGTGAGCACCGATAACCCCTACTCGGAGTCGCTTTTCAAGACCATGAAATACGGGCCTGAATTCCCCGGACATTCATCAGCGGATTCGTGGACTGGTACAACATCACCACCAGCACTCCGGCATCGGCTTCCACACCCCGGCCAATGTGCACTACGGCCTCGCCCGGAAACGCTCACGGACCTTGGCCGCGGCCAGGGCCAAACACCCCCACCGCTTCGGCACCACCACCGAACCCAAGATCCTGGCCCTACCTGGGTCGGCATGGATCAACCAACCCAACGTAACTACAGAAAAGAAGCAGCCTAACGGCTGCCTAACTCACTTTGGTACCACTTGACTTGAAAAATTCCGATCTTCTCTCGGTACTCGGTCGAGGTGATGGCATGCAGCTGCTTGTCCGGGTGCGCCGACGGATGTCAGGGCAGGCTCCTCAGCCGCGCATATATCGGTCGCGAGCGAGCAGCGAGTTCGGTACCGACAACCGCTAGGCGGATTCTTCGGACTCGGAATTTCACCACTAGGGAGAAGTCGCCGCTGACCGCGATGTGTGTGATGTCCGAGGTCTGGAACGGCTGCAAGAAGACCACGGGTGTATGGGTGCGCAGCGGCTGCGTGCATCGCGTCGGCAGGAAGAACCTCAACGATTTTTCCCAGGTACATCACAGCAACGCGATCGGCAACGTAGCTGATGACATTGAGGTCGTGCGTGATAAGCAGCATCGCTATGCCTTCTTCAAGGCGGAGGCGTGCCAGCAGGTTCAAAACGCTTGATGCCGCAGAGACATCCAAACCGGCCGTCGGTTCATCAGCCACCACGAGCCGGGGATTGAGGGCTAGCGCACGGGCGATCCCCACGCGACGCGCTTGCCCACCCGACAGCTCGTGCGGGTGCTTACGCGCGTGCTCAGGCCCGAGTTCGACTAGACCCAGAAGCTCCTTCGAAGAACGACGCTTCGATTTGGGGACTTGATGAATCTCATACGGCTCCTGGAGCAACGCCTCGACGGTTGACCGCGGCGACAAACTGGAGTGTGGATCTTGAAACACCATTTGAATCTGACGACGTTGGTCTCTGCTCGGCTTCGGGAGTAAGGATTGACCGTCGAGCTGGATTTCACCGGCCGCATTGTGGACCAAGCCCACGAGGGTCCGGCCCAAGGTGCTCTTCCCCGCGCCGGATTCCCCCACAAGCCCCACAATTTCACCCGACCCGACTTCGAGGTCAACTCGATCGACTGCGCGTACCCCGGCTCTGGAGGCACGCAATAGTCGGCCTGCTGAACCTCCAAATTCGACACGTAGGTCCCTAATGCTCAATAGCGGCGCACGACCTTCATGACCGGGTGTGAGGGCACTCAAGCCAGCAGAACTCTCGCTGACATTGGCCCTCCCGCCATCCTGGGGATCCCACAAAACCTGTCCACCGATGAGGGGCGGCGAGTCGCGTTGATATCCAGAATCCGCCGCCGAGTAACGCCAGCAAGCCGCGACGGAACTCCCCACCTCAAAGAGTGGAGGAGCTACTTCCTTGCAGACATCCTGTGCGTAAGCGCATCGAGCTGCGAAGGCGCAACCGTCCGGCATCGCCGAAAGGCTGGGCACCAATCCGGGGATGGTCGCCAGCTTGTGGCCTCGCTGCCCGCCCGACGGGACGGCTCCGAGTAGCTGATGAGCGTACGGGTGTTTGGGGTCTGCGAAGAACTCCTTCGCGGAGGCCATCTCCGCCACTTTGCCCGCGTATAGCACCATGACGCGATCGGCGATCTCCGAGACCACACCAAGGTCGTGAGAGATGAAGAGCATTCCTGAATGCTGCTCGTGACCCATCTGGCGCAGGAGCTCGAGGATCTGCACTTGCATAGTGACATCGAGAGCCGATGTTGGCTCATCGGCAATGATCACCTGAGGCTTTAGAAGAAGCATCATTACGATCATTATGCGCTGCCGCATGCCACCAGAAAACTCGTGCGGATACTGGTCCAGCCGCTTGGCCGCGTCAGGAATTCCCGCCTTAGTCAGCAGGGTGACGGCCCGCTCTCGAAACTCTCGTCGGCTCAATCCCTCGTCGCTGTGCGCCTCAAATGCTGTCCTCAGTTGTGACCCGATCGTGAACGTTGGGTTCAAACTCGTCACAGGATCTTGAAAGACCATTCCGATCCGATCCCCTCGCACCCTACGCATATGTGCCGCTGAGTAGGACCGAATATCGGCTCCGGCCAGATCGATGTGGCCGGCTGTGATCGACCCATTCTGTGGGAGAAGGCGAAGAAGAGCATTGGCTAGCGTCGACTTTCCCGAGCCCGACTCACCGACGATCCCAAGTACCTCGCCAGGCGCCAGATCAAAGTTGATATCAGAAAGGACCCTCCGTCCTACGCCATGGACCTTGTATTCAACCGTGAGGTCACGAACTTCCAGTATTTTGTCAACCATCATCGGCCTCCCTTGCTCGTGCCAACTAGTCTCGGGTCGAAAAGGTCACGCAGCCGGTCACCGAGCGCTGTAAATCCGAGGGTGGCTAGCGCCAATGTCAAGCCCGCGCCGATGACGCCCCATGGCCAGCTGTCGATTCGCGCGAAACCCTCATTCAGGATTACACCCCACGAGGGATCTGGAGGTCGGACGCCAAGTCCCAAGAACGACAAGCCTGCCTCAGCTCCCACGATCACTGGTATATCTAGGGCAACGATCGTAAAAAGCGGTGCCACAATGTTGGGAAGAACGTGTCGAAAGACGATGCGCGGTCCCGATGCTCCAAGCGTCGTACTAGCGTCGACGAAATCACTGGATTTGACCTGCATAACCATCGCTCGCGTCACTCTCGCGTAAGTCGGAATAAAAGCCACGGTGAGGACTCCGATAAGGTTGATCATTGATGGACCCAATAGGGCGATGAGTGTGAGAGCCAAGATAACCGCCGGAAATGCCTGAACTGTGTCAAGTAATACGACGCATACTCGATCAACCCATCCCCCGAGGTATCCGGCGGCAAGGCCGATGAGCATCCCGATACAGAGAGCGATCAAGGCGGTAGGAACGCTAACCAACAAGGCGATTCTGGCCCCATGGAGTAGTCGCGAGAACACATCTCGACCAAGTTGATCTGTACCGACCCAATGATCGCCCGACGGTCCCTGGAGGCGATTGGATATGTCTTGGGCGGCCGGGTCATATGGAGCAATCCACGGAGCCAGCACCGCCACGAGAACAAGCGCGCCGACAACCGCGAGCCCAAAAAGTCCACCCGGCTGCCGACAGATTTCGACTAGAACCCCAAGCGCGCCTCCTTTGCGTTTCGGTCTCGCGGCGCGTGCCTCAACCGCTGGGGCCGGTACGGGTTCCACTTCAACGTTACTCATGCCGCGGCCTTCTTTCCTGCTCGCATTCGGGGATCGAGAGCTCTGTAAGACAAATCGGCGAGGAGGTTCGCGAGAACGAAAGTCACAGCTATGACCAACACCCCACCTCTTACGATTGGGTAGTTGCGCACCTCAATCGCCTGGACGATGAGTGAGCCCATACCAGGTCGCGCGAAGATCAACTCGACAAAGATGGCCCCGCCCAAAAGGTTGCCCAAACCGACCCCCAGCACGGCGACCGTCGGGATGATGGCGTTTCTCAAGGAGTACTTGTACCCGACGATCGGCTCTGAGACGCCCATAGCGCGAGCCGCGTAAACATAGTTCTTATTGAGCGCCTCTAGCATGCTCGTTCGAACGATCCGGCTGAGGTAGCCGACCCAAAGTAGTCCCAGGGAAGTCGCAGGCAGGATCAAGTGCTGAAGATATCCGATCGGATCAGCAAACTCCCCGGCGCCGGTCGACGGAAACCATTTCAGGTTTACTGCGAAAATCAGTATCAAAAAGAGTCCGGCCACGTATGACGGCATGGTCATGAATGAGATCGAGATGATTCGCGTGAGGTTGTCGACCCACGAGTTGGGGTGCATCGCGGAATACACACCCATCACGAGGCCGCCGGCAACGGCAATCGCAAGGCCGGCCAGCGCCAACACCACCGTATGCGGGAAAGCGCTGGCGATACGGTTCGCCACTGGCTGATTTGTCACCAGATCTCTTCCCAAGTCACCTTGCAGCGCATTCCGCACGAATTCCCACACCTGGACATGCACGGGTTCGTCTAAAAACAAGTTGGAACGAGCGGCGGCCACCGCCTCCGGGCTTGCTCGTGAGCCCAGGAGGAGGCGAACGGGGTCACCCGGCAGCAAGTGGATAAGCAATCCCAAAAAGGCTGTGACCAACAGCGCTACTAGGACGGCCATGAATAGGCGACCAAACATATACCTAATCATCAGGAACCTGATCGCCTGAAGTTCGGGAGGTACGGGATGCTGGTGAGCCAAGAGGGTTCGAGACCCTCGCGAAGGCCGACGTAGACGGTTGGCCAAGCCAGCCAGACACTGTGAGCCGCCGCATCCCAAACCTTCTGTTCCTCGATGTAGATTTCGCCACGCTTGGCCGGGTCAACCACTTCCACCGCCTGCCGGTCCAGCCTGTCGTACTCCTCGTCGCACCAGTACATCCAGTTGTATTGGTCACGTTGGTCGCAGCGCCACCATTGAGTTGCCCACACCGGGTCTGGCGGGACGAAGGAAAACGAGCCGATGAACAACTCCAGTTCTCGTGCCGCTTTGCCAAGCGAAACCAAGTCGCTCCTCACATCGATCTTTACGTTGATCCCCACCTCCGCCAATGAGGCTTGGACGATTTCCGCGATTAGCCTGAACTCCGTGTCCTTTGAAACGGTCAGCGTGAGGTCGAGAGATTCAGCCCCACTCGTTTTGAGCAATCCTTTCGCTCGCTCAACATCGCGTTTGTACTTTGGAGCGTCGCTCCAATAGCCGACGGGCATCCCTGGAGCAACCGTGCCCGTTGCCTGGGCATAGAGCCCGTCATATGCACCGTCGAGGATTGCTGGGACATCCACCGCGTAGCGAATCGCCTCGCGAACATTGCGGTCCTTCAGCTTCGGCTGATCGAGGTTCATACCAAGCCAGATCTGATCCAGCGAATCTGCGCTTGCAACTTTGAGACCCTGGCGCTTGCTGAGAGTTTTGACCTTGTCCACACTGAGCCGCCCTGCGTCGATGCTCCCCGCCTCGAGAGCGGTCGCCTGCGCTGTCTGATCACTAACGTATTCGAGTCGGATCTCTTCCCAATCGGGAGTTGCGTCTCCATGCCAGTTTTCGAATCGTCGAAGGACCACACGTTGCTGTGGCACCCACTCGGCCCACTCGTAAGGGCCCGTGCCGATCGGGTTGGTGGAGAAGTCCTTGCCGCGCTCCTTCATTGCCTTCTCAGAGACAATCCAGCCTGCGAACCACGGGATTGTAGTCGTCAATAGCGGCGCGTAGGGCTGGGTGAGAGTGACCTCTCCCTCGTACTTCCCGGTTACGTTGACGCGGTCCAGAGCCAACCAGTCACCTGCGTACGCGAGCTCCTCGCCTGTCTTTCCGGCGACTCGTTCGAAACTGAAGCGGACATCGTTGGCGGTAAGTTCACCAAAACCGCCGTGAAACTCTACGCCCTGCTTCAACTTGAACTTCAGCCTTAGGCCGTCCTTCGACAGCTCGAACTCCTCGGCAAGACTGTTTTGCAAGGCACTCGCCTTCGATCCTGCTTTCATTCCGGACACGGGGGTGAAACTGGCGAGCCCTTCGTAAAGACAGAACCCCAAAATCACCGAGTTCACACCGACAACAGACCCTGGGTCGACGTTCGGGTCGCGAGGATCAGTAAGTGCGTACCGTAGGGTTTTTGATTCATTCCGAGAGGGTGAAGGTGAAGGGGAGCAAGCGTTGAGCAGAGCCATACCTGGCACCAAGGCAAGCCCGGCCGCGCCAGCTCGAAGCAGCGACCGCCGATCGATCTGAGAAGGCATGCGTATTTGCGAATCGGTCATGATGCGTGCACCCCTGCGCCGAACTCCATCTCCATGCGTAAGAGTCGATCTCGGTACGGAGTTTCGTGAGGTCCGCCCCGCTCGCTAGAAGCTTCGTTGCGCCAACGACGCATGTTGTCCACAGTCTCGTTGCCCTCGACAGTCCGAAGTCCTGTAAGCAGGGACATCTGCCCCAGGTCAGCCATTACCGTTGTTCCAGAGAGAGCGGAAGAGGCAGCGCTGGCCAAGAACCACACCACCTCTGCGATCTCTTCAGGATGCGCTGGACGATTCTGAAAATTGCAGTCGATAGGTTGGTTCTCGATACCCACAAAGTCAGGCGCCCCCATCGGGCTGTCCACCCAAGCCGGAGCTACACCATTTACACGAACACCGAACGGCGCCAAGTCGAGAGCCATCCCTCGTGTCAGCGCCACAACGCCGGCCTTTGCGACGGAGTGCGGAACGAAGTGCGGCTCTGCCTGCCACGCATTGATAGTGGAGATTGTCACGATCGAGCCTCCCCCCTGGTCACTCATAACCTTGGCGGCGGCTGTGGCGATGTTGATCACGCCGAACAGGTGAACACCCAGCTGCCTCTGCCACTCCTCTCCAGTCAAGTCGAGTACATGGATGAGCGGAGCAAAGTAGCCATGACACGCAACTAGAACATCCAAGCGTCCGAACTCCGCGACCGTCACATCGACGACCCTTTCGGCCTCTGCGGCAACACCCATGTCTCCCGGGGCGCACAAGACATTCGCCTCTAGCCCCAAACGGTTCTTCGCTGCCTCGAGCCGTTCGGTATTGCGCCCCACGATGGCGACCCGGTACCCGCGCGACAAGAAAAGCTCCGCCGTCGCCAGTCCGCTACCACTTGACCCGCCTGTGATTAGCGCAACTGGTCGGTCTGATCCGGTATTCATATAGTCTCCTCGGTTACTGGACGTGTGATTTAAATAGTGTTCGTCTGGTTTCAGGTGAAGTCGGCGTCGAGTTCACGCATGAGCTCATCCCAGGCTTCGGGGTTGTTGGTCCGCCCTCCCTGCGAGGCCGGCAATTGGGGGAGGGCCGTCTGGATGTGTGTACCGCTGAGAGCGGACGGGGGGATGATGAATCCGGAGCTGCGGCGCTTCAACGTTGACCTCCCGTGAAAGCGGGGATGTCCACGCGTTGGTGGCGGGCACTGTCGGGCGCTTGGCCGAAGCGGGCACCTATACCGCGGAATCCACCGCCTGGCCCGAGCCCTTCGCGGGCGAGGTCGTGGAGCAACTGGTGGTAGCCGGAGAGGGCCAGGGGAGGCAGCTGGTGCAGGGAAGCAATTGTCGCGCGGGAGCGGTCCACGCGGAACAGGGCGAGGATCGCCATGTCTTCCTGCGCATCGCTCAATGTCCGGTAGGCGCCGATCGGGCAATCCGCCGTCAGCGCCTGTGCATAGAGGCTGAGGCGGTCGGCCGGCGTCGGATTCCCGGCTCGATGCCAGGCGTGGAGGACATCCGTGCTATCCAACATGGCCACTGACTCCTTGGCTGATGATCTAAGTAGTCGGGGACTATTCCCCTTTTCTGATACACTAACTTTAGACCTCCAATGTTAGATGTCAATAGAAATCTAAGATTAGATGTCACAGTTTTTATTGTCGTCTATACGGTTTCAGGAGAGTGAGCCATGGCCAGCTGGAGAGAGCGACTCGCATTCGCGCCGTTGGAGACTGCCGAACGTGGTGAGGAGATCGCCCTTCGGCTCCGTCATTCGATCGAGCTGGGCGTACTCGAAGACGGAGTCCAGCTTCCCAGCGAAAGCGAGCTCGCGGCAAGGATGCGAGTCTCCACCATGACCCTGCGAACCGCCCTCGCCGAGCTTCGTCATCTAGGGCTTCTGGAAACAAGACGCGGCAAGGGCGGCGGAAGCTTCGTGAAGGCGAATACTGGAGACATCGCCAAGGCCCAGCGGGACACCCTTGCCGCGTACTCCCTTGAGGATCTGCGCGACATCCGGGAATACCGGGCCTTCCTGGCAGGTTCAGCCGCGACGGCGGCGGCCGGCCGGTCGCAGCAGGTCTCCATCGGGCGCCTCGCTTCGATGGCGGCAATGATCGAGACGGCGCAAACGCCCGCTGAAATGACTCGGGCGGACAGTAGGTTCCACACACAGCTTGCGGCCACATCGGGATCCGTCCTGTTCACCCGCCAGGAGATCGCGATGCAGGCCGAGGTCGGGGCATTGGTATGGGCCAACGCTTCTGACCGCCGAAGCGCGGCGGCGAAAGAGCATGGGATGATCGTGGATGCCATACGGGCCGGGGACACAAATCGTGCCCGGGACCTCGCCGAAGACCACGTGCGCCAGGACATGAACCGCCTCATCGACCTGCGGATGTCCATGGAACCTCCGCTACCAGGCTCGCCGCCCGGAAAGGAAGGCATCGACAGCGCAGTTTCTGCCGTCGAATCGTTCGCTGTGAGCTTCGAAGGGACTGTGGCCGCGTCCATCCGCACCGTCGAAGAAGCCGCCCAAGCCGCCCTTGACCGCTCAAAGAGCGGCAGGCTGAACGAGTTGGAGAGCGTCTACGACGTAGCGCGCCAGAACCTGAAGGCCATGCCCGCACTATACGGGACGGGATTCGTGGCCGATCCATCCTACTTCGGCAAACCGGGCTCCATCTGGTGCTACCTCCCGTCGGGCCCGGAATCGCCGCAGCGGTTCGAATTCGAATTGGGCCAGGAGTTCCATGACTACTCGACGGCGTCATGGTGGCCCACGGACGACGACGATGACAAGATCCACGCCAGCCATGCCTACATCGACGCCCTCGGAACTAACGAGCACGTCGTAACGTTCAGCAAACGTGTCACGAGGGTGGGCGAGATGGCAGGCATCGCTGCCGTAGACGTCCTCATCAGCCGCCTCCAGGATGAATTCGCCCCGTTCCTCCGGTCCCTGCCGCCCAACACGTGCATCGTGGACCAGAACGAAGTCATTCTCGCCACCAACACGGCCAGCTTCGTCGGTGGAACCCTATCCCGATCCCACCGGGCTGAACGGAGAATCGCGCTCCCACCGCTCCCGTGGAGCCTCTGTTTAGATGTAAGCACCGGAACCAATACCGCTGATGCAGCAAGTTGACGGGGGCCTGGTCCCTTCACGATTGTCCCGGAGGCGATGGCGTGAACATGGCGCGTGCGGTGCGCGCCTCTTGCTTGGCGTTTCCGGCCAAGGTGGTCAGTCGGCCCCGGCATCCCCATGGACGACGATCGAGTCTCGGGCAGGTGGCCAAGGAGGAGTAGACTCACAGGGACTCACAAGACTCACAGGATCTGCGATGATGAACCCTTTCCGCCCAACAGCTGGCGCCACTCCCCCTGAACTCATTGGCCGCGAGGGGATGCTCGATGAGTTTGAGTACGGCCTTCAGCTTGGCTCCGGGGCGCCCGGGTTGCTGACCATCATCACAGGCGCCCGTGGCATCGGCAAGACCGCGCTGCTCAGTGCGGCCCAAGAAGTGGCCGCCGGGCAGGGGTGGGTTGTTGTTCCGGAGACGGCCACACCGGGGTTCGTCGGACGGATTGGCGAGACGATGCGGCTGCACCTGGATGAACTCGGATCCGGCCCGACCGGTCGCAGGATTACAGCGTTGGGCGTGGCAGGTTTCACCGTGACCACCCAGTTGCCGCCCGAGCGCCAGGTTGACTGGAGACGGTTGGGAAACCAGTTGCTGAACGTTCTCGCGGAGAAAAAGACAGGGCTGCTTTTCACCGTTGACGAAATCCACTCGGCAGACCGTACGGAACTGTCCCAGCTTGCTGCCGACGTCCAGCACTTCATCCGCGACGGGCTTCCGATAGGACTGATCTTCGCCGGGCTGCCGGCAGCAGTTTCGGACCTGCTCAACGAGGGTGTGGCAACGTTCCTGCGCCGGGCAGAGCGCATAGACCTGCACGCCGCGGCCATTGCCGAAGTCGAACGTTCCTACGCCAGCACTTTCGACAATGCAGGCATCAGCATCAGCGCTGACTTGGTCCGGTATGCGGCTGAGGCGACCGGCGGGTACCCGTTCCTGATCCAGCTCATCGGCTACCAGCTCTGGCGACAAGCCGAAATTAACAACATGGCACTGGAAAAGACGAACGTTGACCAAGCCATCAATGCCGCGACCCGTCGCCACGAGGCGACCGTCATTGAAGCGGCACTTTCCACCACGTCTGACAAAGACAAAGATTTTCTCCGTGCCATGGCCGAAGACGACGGCCCTGTTGTTGCCGGCGACATAGGAAAACGGCTCAACGCCAAAAGCAACGTCGTGGCCAACTACCGGGCCCGTCTCATCGCGGCAGGACTCATCGAAGCCCCTGCATATGGCAAGGTCGACTTCGCCATCCCCGGCCTGCGCGAATACCTCCGCAAAACAAGCCCTCAATAGCTGCATCCTGCGCGATGAGCACCCGAACGACACAACGCGGAGGACTCACAACCGAAGCTGACTCCTAGCTAACGAAACGTCCGTTATCGGCGTTCAAAAGCAAAGACGTGGTGCGGCTCCGAATGTGCCAAGCACCACCTTCCGACGATGCTTCCATGCCCGCAGCAAACTCTGTCTAGGCTAGTGCGTATGCAGATCAGCGAGGTCCTTTCCATTACTGCCGTGGCCATCGCTGCGGGCTCGTTGGCCATGACCATCTGGAATATACGGCGGACAACTAAACGTGAAGACGGGCGCGACCACGCCGACGTGGTGCTCCGGTACACATCGATAACGAGGGCCCGAACGCCGCCGTCCAAGTATCACTTTTGGCCACCGGCCCCAAGCTATCCCTTCAGGTTCACAGCTTCGGTTTAATTCCGCCCGGAGAAGTTCGTCAATACCGGGTTTCTGCCCCGACGGAGTTCTTTGTCTACCTGACCTGGCGTGATGGACGCGCCCGCACACACCGGAAAAAGTACCGCCTCATACCCGGACATGACGGATACCAGGGAGATGGTTGGCCGGACCTACTGCGTCAGGTCGTTCGCCCCGGCCTTGCAAGAGATCAGGCCCTCAAAAAACTCGAGCGCACAGGGAAGTGGCAAACCCATAGCCCCGACATCTGGTAGACCTCGAGCACACTGAAAAACAGAGAAGCTCCGGTCTGGGCGCGCAGGTAACTGCGGAATGGCGGAGACAAACCCGCATGCCACCCTTACCGAAATTTCAGCATTTATCGGTTGGGCTGGGGGCAACGAACAGGCCAGCAGACATCCGTGGCCTGCCCACCCAAGTGTCATGGTCGTCAATCACGAAAAGCCCCCGTTGGGCCCTGCCACGAAGTATCCCTACCCGGGTTCGCCCTTCAATCAGCTGCCAGCCTTGCCCTGCGGGATCCAGCAGAGCTGTTGAGATCAGGAGAGGGGGCACCAGCCAGGTTCCTCGCTTGGTCCAAGACTCGACAACGTCTTCCCCTCTTTTCGCGGCCCAGTAGTCAGGCCATTTAGCGTAGTCCTCAATCGCCCCACGGTCGGACGGGCCAGTTGGCACGCTCTGGAGCAATTCGTGAGACACAGATTCACAGGTCCATGAGACTTGCTCCAGCCGAAGGGACCCATAGTCCGGTACAAAATGTTCAGTTTCGCCGTGCTCCCATAGCATCTGCCGGACTACATCCCTCGGCCAACCCAAGCGCGAAACGACCGGCTCCTGCAGGAACAGCTCAAGCTGATTCCCTTCCGCCTCCCGGCAACGAGCGTGCGCTGATCTCAAGTCCCTCAAGTAAGTCGACATTGGCCTAACATCCCAACTGAGTCATAGAACGCAGCAGACCCACCAATAGGAAGCATGATCGTACCCCCTTGATCTTTTGCGGCAAGTTCGCCAATCTTGTCGCTGAAAGAGTCCTCGGCACTCTACTCAACCTAATACCCGCCCATGCCTGTCTGTCGGCGGTAGTGCGGACGGCACATACCCAGATCAGTCGCCAAGAGTTTCGACCGTGCAGAGCGATGCCATCCGGGGCCAACTTAGAATCTCGAGGCGGTGTGACAGCCCACTAAATCCGTGCCTTCAGAATCTCGTCCCCGAGAGTCGTGTGCCCGCCCTGATTCATAACGTCCATAGCCAAACTTCTCACGGCTATCAGCGCATCTGCATCGTCCCCAACTCCCGGGAACACCCCTCTAACGGGTTCGAAGTCGTGAACGGCGATCAAGTCCTCCCGGCCCCGTAGACGTCCAAAGTTACGGAGGGTTCGGATATAGATGTTGTTCTTACCCGGCGCCTTCATCGTCAGGGACACCTCGAAATCACTCATGATGCCAAGGCTCTCCGCCGCGGTTCGTGCCAAGCTAACGATGTAGGCAGGAAGGGACTGCGCATCCATGACATGCACGTCCGTGGATAATTCGAAGTCTGGCGCACCGGACGGGCTTCCAATGAAGGCAAGGGCAACACTACCGTCATCATGAAGATCTACTACGCTCCAGGGATTGCCGTTCCTATCTTGGCCCCGGAGGCGCCACTTCCGGTAACCGACTCTAGGCCCCACCCCAGCCTCTGCCATCCCTCCGCCATCCTTGCGGAACGGATTACTGGTCCGAAGTTTGGAGAAAATATCCCCGGCAGTCTCTTCCGGAACTCGGCCGGCGTAAGCCGGTCTGGGGTTGATCGGCCTCGCAGCAGCTGCCAGCCACACCTGAGTGGGGTGAATTCCTGACAACACCTGGTCCAGAAGATCCGATGCCTGCCGCTCATGACTGCGACGGTCATCGAACCGTGCACGGTAGGCACGCTCAATCTCCCGCTCATTCATGTACACGGTTCGGGAACCCGAACGGCGTGGTGCCTTGATGGAATCACCGACCATCACCAGATGCGGTGTCTCAAAGCTTGCAGGAACCTGCATAACGACAACCGGAGAACCTCCGACGTCACTCTGGTCGTTCTTCAGAGCTGTGAACTGCAGCCCATGTACGGGCGGATGAACATGCAAATGCGCCCACCCCAAGAGCATCCTCTGAACAGCGTCGGACCAACCTTCAACCCCGACGATTTTAGCCGCGGCGCTACTAGCCCTGTCCTCCTCGACACCATACACAATGACCCCGCCGCCGACATTGACCATCGCCGCGATATCCTTGGCAAACTCTTCTGCCGCCTTGGCTTTCTGCTTATCAGGAAGAGCCGACTTCCAGTCGATGTCTATCCTCTCTGTCACCTGCTGATCCACAGCTGCCTGAATCATCGAGTACTCCAGGGGTGAGGGCGCAAGCCCCAACGCTCCGTGCAAAGGTGTGAATGCCATGATGCAGTCCTACACTGACCAAACCCGAGGCCCAAACCGGCAACGACTCCACACCGCCCTGGCCGGCGGAAGCCTGGTCGTCTAGTAGGGCATCACGCTCCATGCCCATGGAAGGAAACCAGAGGTGTGCCAGCTCCAGCGAGCTTTATGAGCCGCTGCTGAAGGCTGCGTCGAAGCTGGTTTGGGAGGCGGGGAAGTCGAAGGTTACTGAGAAAAGTGGTTGGCCGGAAGGAACTGCAAACCGTGCAAGCCGCCCTCCTTGGCCCGGGCGGAGGAGCGGACAAGATCTTTCATCCACGCTTTGCTGCCTCTGGGTTTGGGCAGGCGCAGGGGGCGCGCGGCGTCCCAGTCTGCGCCGCGTAGCAAGCGGATGATCTGGCCGGCTACCCCGGACGCTTGGCCCTGACGAAGGCTGCACCAACTGGTTTCCAAGACCCCACCTGCAACAGTCCGGATGGCATGCACAACCGGATGAACATTGCCCTGGGCGTCCGTTGCGAACAGCCAAGCAAGAATGTCCACGCCCTCGCCGATGTGAACGGCCGTGTCATGCCAAACAAGGAATGATTGTTTGGGAGGCAAAGGCCGGAGGTCTTCGTCGCGAACCGCTGTGGACAACTGGCCGACCGGGAGAAAGTACGGTTTGGCCGAGCACAGCATGTCGCCGAGTATGACGAGCTGCATCAAAATGCCTTGCGCAGAACGATCCCCGCGGTTCGCCCGGGAATAGGTAGCACCTTCAGTAAGAGGAAGGTTGTGCTGAAGCAGCAGCTGAGCCCGGAGGGCCGGGAAGTGACGTTTTTCCAAATCTGCAATTGGGGACGGCAAATCGCCGGTGACCCCAACGACATCCAGGTCATGATTGATCTTCGTGATCAGCCGTTCACAAACGGTCAACCGCACGTCGTTCGGCTGGGCTTGGGAACTCAAGTTGTTCCGGCCCAAAACAACCGGAGCCTGACTCTGCAGCAGTTGGGAGATATCTGTCTCCATCCGATCGTCGTCGATACCTAAGATGGACTCCACCGACGATGACACCCGGCCTACGCGGTGCACGTCGGAATCTTCGTACCCTGTTTCGGGACCCAGCACGGTTTCGTCTGAGACAACCGTGTCCCCAACGATTTCTGTGATTTGCAGGTTGAAGCCGGGGGTCTGCTCAGCGCCCCGGCGTAATCCTTCGATCATGATGTCGTGGTTCTGCTGCTCGGCTCGTTGCAGCGCTTCCAAGGCCAGACTAGTGATTGGTTCCGTAAGGTCTAGCCAGGTTCCCATCTTCCCGTCCGGATCCTCGCCGCCTTGGCCTACTGCATCCAAGGCCTCTGCAGCCCTGGCCTCCAACTCCGCAGGTGTATGTGCAGCTGCGGCAGCATCGATGCGGCCGAGGAGCACTGCGCCGATGATCTTCTCAGCCTCCGGATCCCGCGGAGCCAGCATGACGGCGCGCGCCGCGAGTGCAAGCTCAAGCCGGGTACCGATGTCCTGCCGAATCACGTCCTCTATAGTCGTGCCGTTTTCCAAGGATTTTGGGGCCTCCACCATCGTTTCGTGCATCTTTCTTGCCACAGAGATGAAGTGATTGGCTGTCTCGAATTTTTCGCTCATATTTTTGTCTCCCGACTCATCTGGTGCATTCACGTTTTTGTCGATACCAACGGTTTTAGGGTCTCCAGTCGGCTGGTGGGGCCACTGTTGCCAGCCGTGGTGTGTAGTCGGCGGCCCGGTCAAGGAACGCGTGCCGTCGCTGGCAGTCTTTGAAAGGCCCCTGGCCCGAGAACATCACTCGGGTGTGAGGGTCCCAATGCTGGACCCACCAAGCTGACAGGGTGTTTTCCTGGACAGCCTGCTTGTAGGCCTCATGGAGGGCCATGAGCCTTGCCACTGCTTCGGGATGCTGCCACCACTCCCGGCACCAATGCCGGTCGGAGGCTTCGTTAGGCACCGATTCAATGTCGTGGACCAGCATCTCGACCCACATCACAAACTGCTCGACTAGTTCTGTTTCGTCCGGTTCTTGCTGCTGGGGCGCATCCTCGTCGCGGGCGGTCATACCTCCACCCTCCTGACAATTTCTCCGGCTGCCGTCTTATCCGCGCGGATCTGCTCGGCGTCCTTCCGTTCCCACCACGGAGTGAGCTTCACTTTCGCGGGTTTGACGTTGCTGTAATGCATGAATGCTTCGCCCACAGGGAGCTGCTGGATGTCGTGGGCACGGATCACCGGGCGCTCTTCCTCGCTGGTGGTCCGTGATGACCCGCCTTTGCCCTGAGACGTCGAAACGCGCTGACGCTTGGTGACGCCGGCGGCTTTGGCGATCTTCTCCAATTCGTCCAGTTCCTCCAGGCCGGGCAGGAACATACGGATGGAAGAGGTGCCTCGGATGGCTGTTGCAGCCTCGTTACCCCAGCGTTGCCGGTTCTGCGCGAAGGATTGGCTGAACCCGATGACGCGGATTCCGCGGCCGCCGGAATCCGACAGGGCGCCGGCCATGTCCGGCAATGCTGCAACGTTGGGTGCTTCGTCCAGGACCATGGTGAAGACGGGCCAGAGACGGCCGCCGGGCTTGCTTTGGGAGATCCGCTGGGCTTTGCGGAACATGAAGTCGGCGAACATGGCCACCAGCGGGGCGATGGGTGAGCGTTCCCCGTCTGTCAGCAGGTAGACGGTGTTCGGCTTGGCCAGGAAGCGGTTCATGTCGAACCCTTCACCCTCTGCAGGGCTGAGCATCTGCATGGCCGTTGGTGAAGACAGTGGCTCCAGCAGGCCGGCAAGGGTTTCCTGGATGGAGTCCACCGTTTCGCCCGCGCGGGAAGTGGTCAAAGCCCGAAGACGGGCCGAGAATGCCTCTGGTGCGCCGTGGTCAATGAGGATTTCCAGCGGTTCTTTGTCCGCGAAGTTGTTGGACCACCGCACGACGTCTTCAATGCCGCGGCCACCCAGAGCTGCCGCGTGGAGGAACCTTCCCAACACTGCCGCTGCCTTGGAATTGAAGAAGTCGCCGTTCTTGACGTTCCCCATCGGCTGGGCGCCTGCCCAGGCTTTGGCACGGGCCAGCGCTTCGTCAGGGTCTTCACACCCGGCAATCACGTTCCAACGAACCTTGTTCGGCCAACCGGAAATGTCCTGAAGGTCAAAGACTTCCACCTGCCCGCGGCGTTGCCGTGCGACGGCCGTCAACATCAGCACATCATTCTTCGTCGATGTCGTGACCACCGGCCCCGGAGCGTCCAAGATGATGCCCACTGCCAGGAAGAGCGACTTACCGGAGCGCTGCGGCGCGAAAACCCACATGGAATCCTCATGCTGCACATACAGAGTTTGGCCGTCCAGCTTGCACAGGGCAACGATCATTTCATCGTCGGTTGCGTCCTCTGGAAGTTCCAGAGCCTGCCGGGCCTTGGCCAGCGCTGCCTTCCTGCCCATCCGTGGTTCCAGATCCTTGTACCTTGGCAAACCGTCGTCCTTCGGCTTTCTGCCCCCGAGCACGATGGTGATAAACGCAATTCCGAGGAAAGCAAGAATTGCGAGCACGATCAGTATCCATGTCGCGGCTCCTGGCCAGGCGAAGGTGCCTTCCTTGAACCGCGCCACCAACTCCGTGAAGTTCGTCCAGGGCATTCCCGTCGGTGTCAGGAACTCACCAAGAAAAGCGGAGACCCATGCGAGGCCCGCCAGCACGACAACGAAGCCGGCGAGGCCGAGCTTCATCAACGTGTCTGTTGAGGTTTGTTTGCTCATGCGGGGATGACCTCCATGGCGTCGTCGGTGATGGATTCTTCGGTGAACGCGATGGTGGAGGTGGATTTCATGGCCCCGTCCGTGTCGGTCAGCTCGACTTCCAACGGGCTGCGGACGTGGATGGCTTCGAAGGGATCGTATTGGTCGATTTTGAACAGGCAGGTGCCCTTGACCAGTTTGGTGATCACTTCGGCTGTCCCGACCGGGAGGGTGAACATCTCTTCGCAGGCCAGCGCGTCGGCGCTCTTTTGCTGCTTGTACAACAGGACCGTGCCGCACTCCTTAAGCATGGAGATCGCCGGACTGTCCTGCGGGATGTCGGAGATGTGGTGGAACGCGAACTGGCACGACAGGGACAGCGCTCGGGAGAGCTTGGTGTTGCGTCGGGTGACCGTGGCCACCGACCCTTGGACGGTGTGCCAAGCCTCTTCAATCAGCAGCACCGTGGGGACTGCTTCTTCCTGCCGGTAGAGGGTGTTCGCCAGCCAGGTGTTAATGATCGTCATGACGATCGGCAGCGCAGGGCCGTCTTCCGGGAGTAGCGACACGTCGAACACTGTCAGGCCGGCGTTGAGCTGGATATCCGCGCTGGTCTCCCCGTCGATCAGACCGGCCAGGTCATCCTCGATCATGCGTTCAAGCTCGAAGGCCGGATCCTGCCCCCATTCGCGCAGCTCTTCCACCGTCAGGTTCGTGGCCTTCGCGGCATCTTCATTGGGCGCGTAGAGGGCTTTGAGGACGTGCCCGATGTGCGCGACTTCCCCGGCCTTCTTCGCCTCCGTCAAAGCCTGCCGGTGCGCCATGCGGACGGCTTTGCCTTCCTTGGGAGTCATCGGCCGACGGAGGGCTTCTTCCATGACGGCACGGACCAGCATCGACTGACCGGCCGGGGTGCGGAACGCTTCGGCGCTGTCGTGGGTTTCCTCATTCAACCGGGCAGCAATACGGGGATCGAGGATGTTGATCCGGGATCCGCCACCACCGATGCTGAACCGGACCGGAGCAACGCCGAGCTTCCGCGCAAGCGGTGTGTACTCGCCGCCGCCGACGTCCTTCTGGTACTTCTTATCGATCACCACGACGCGGCGGCCGAGGATCAGCTGACGCAGCACGCCCCAGGTTTTCATGGCCGAGGACTTCCCCTGCCCGAGGTCACCGATGTAGCAGACGTTCGGGGATTCGAGGGTGTCACCGTACGCGGTGAACGGGTCATGGACGATCATCCAGCCGGAACCGGCGTCCACGCCGAACACCAAGCCGCGGTGCGACGTCGGCGGGGACGCAATCGCCATATGCGAGAACTCCATCTGACGCGTCGAAGACGCCACACCCGGGGCTGCCGGGTCATAGAACCCCAGCTTCGACGCGAAAGCCCACTTACGTTCGTGGTGCCACCGCGTTGTGGCGTTCGCTTTGGCCTCGACCAGCTCACGCTCCTTGGCTTCCTTCTTCTCAGCCTTCTTCACCGCACGCTTGCTCAACGGCTTATTGCGGCGCAACCCTTCGGCCGCCGTATCGGCTGCAGCTGCTTCCAGCTCAAGCTTCCCGGCGCGGGCCTGTGCCCTGACGGTCCGCTTGGATTTGCTGGCCACAGCCCACGGCAGGCGCAAACGCTTGACATCGTTCGTGGTGCTCATCGGATTCCCCTCGTGAACGGCATGGTGGTGATCAGGGCAAGGTCGTTGCGGTGGTCCAGCCAGTCAATGAACTCGATACCGGCATCGGAAGCTGCTGCCTCAACGATGTCGGTGGTGGACAGGATCTCGTTCGCGTCTTCCACCGCGAAAGAGATATACAGCCCGTAAGCCGCGCCGTGATGGCCGGAGCCGGGCTTCAGATCCAGGAGGCGTTGGTGGGAGGCCCCCATCAGCACTTCTTCGGTGCCATCGGTGACGACACCGGATTTGGCGACTTTGTTGCCTGTTGCCCTGTCCATGGCGGCATCTGAGCGAGCCTTGGACCGGGCGCTGCGGGCGTCTTCAAGTTCCATGACCATGGACACCGAGTGCACCACGGCGGGCTGGATGCCGCTGATGATCGCTTCCAACGCCTCGACCGGGATGGGTGCGGGACTGAATGCAGGGGCCGGCACGTAGCCGGTGCGGATGTGCCAGTGGTCATTCACTACCACCGAGATGGGCGACGCTGCGCCGTCAAGGTGCTGCCAGCAGTCCATCAGGTTGGCACCGTCGTAGTCGTCAATGTCGAAGTCCGGGTCCTGCAGGTGACGCAGCAGCGCGGCCATGGCCTGGGGGCCAAGGGGCCGGGAGTTGGTGATCGAACCCATCATGGACGCTTGGGCCATGGCTGAGCGGATTTCCTGGTAGATCGCCTGACCGATGGCTTCGTCCCCTGATCCGTACGCTTCCGCGCGGCGGTACAGTGCCGGGGATCCGGGGATCCGGAACGTCTCGTAGGTACGGTGCTGTTCGGAGCGTGAGCGGGTCGTCTCGCACAGCTCGCCGTAGGACTCCAAGAGGATCCGTGGAACATTCTGTGCGACGCGTTTTTTGACCCACAGCAGGTGGTCGGCCGAGTCCATCGGCACGGCGCGGGCGAGGGTCTGGACATGGGTGACCAGGGACTGTCGGCGGGCCAACCGGGCGAGGTACTGGCCACGGGCGACGTGTCCTGATTCTTTCCGGTATTCCTCCCGGATTCCCGAGGACGAACCCATGACCTCCATCGTGGCCGTGTAGTAGGACTTCTTGACCTTGCCCTGATGCCGGAAGATGACCAGCGGCCCTTCCGGGGTGTCGATGGCGAAGTGGCGGACGGTGCCCACCATGAGCGGTGCATTGTCCTTGTGCCGGACAGGGACTTCGATCATGCCGTTCTCGTCGGCGCGGTCACTGTCCTTTTTCCCGGCCTTGATCATCCGTGTCTGCGGGCGGTCCTTCACCGGGACGTAGACCAGGGACTTGTTCTTGACGCGGACCTTCTTGTGCCGGATCTCCACGAAAATGGCGCCGAGGGAGCGGTGGCCGGAGAGCTTGTTGGGCGTGGTCAGGATGACTCCTGCCAGAACCAACACCGCGGCGAGGATCAGGGCGACGATCTGGCTGCCACCGGCCAGAATGATTATCAGTGCGGCACCGATGGAGACGGACAGGCCGATCCATTCCGGTGCCGTCCGGTTTCCCCCGAACAGGCCACGGCTCTGGACCTCGCCGCCGACAACAACCATTCTTCCCATGACTACCTACTCCTTGCCTGTACTTCTCTTACCGGCCACTGATGTGGTCGGTATCCGGCGCCATCGAACGGGCAGAACGCTGCCCGCGCATGGAGGCCTGACGTGCCGCTTCCCGGCCTGCCAGCAGGAACGCCGTCGCGCCGCCGGCTGCGACCTTCGCGGATCCCCGGCCCACTGCCCCGGCACCGGTCTTCAGCGCTTGTGCTGCCTTTGCCCTGCCGGTTCCGGCGCGGTCTGCCTTCTGCAGCTCCCCGATCGTGCGGGTTTCCGGCTGCCCCTGGGCCTGACTGCCTTGACGGTCTTGGCCCGCGGAAGAAGTACTCTGCTCGTTGGGAACCCTGGAGGCTGCACTGCGGCGTCCGGAGATGCCGGAGCCGTTCGATCCAAGTCCGGAACCGCCCTGGCCCTCTGATTGCGGTGTCATCGAAGATGGGCCCTTCATGGCCGCCGCGCCGCTATAAGGACCTCCGCCACGGTTTGCTCCGGACTGGACTTGGGCGGTCCGTTTCTGCCTGATTGCCGAGGAGATCGCCGCGCCTGCTCCGGCGACCATTGCTGGCCCGGCGATGGACTGGCGGCCCTCACCAAGGCTGGTCGAGGACGCTGGCATGATCGGGACGAACTTGTAGAGCATCGGCAGGGCGAAGGCCAAGACGCACATCGCGGCAGCGGCCAGGAACACCGATGTGGCGTTCACCATGCCGTCGTCCACACCCTCACCACTAAAGGCTGGTCGGGTGGAAATATAACTGAACACCGCACCCATGATCAGCAGCAGCAACGGTTTCGAGAAGGAAATGCCGAGCCACAATGAGGCGATCTTGCCTACTCGTTGGCGGTATTTCGGGTGGATCAATAAGCCGATCATGATCGCGATACCCAACCCCAGCAGATACAGGGCCAAAGGTTGTAGCGCGAGCAACCCGAGCATGGCCCAGGCTGAGATGAACAATAGACCGAACAGCAAGACAGCCGCCAGGGGTCCGAATGCGCCGCTGGACTCATAGGAGGCGAATCGGGAGATAGCGACACCGAAATCCGTGACCCTGCTTGAGGTCCAGAACGTGATCCCTTCAGTGATGCCGCTCATCCATCCGTTGATCACGTAGCCGATCGGAGGACCGAACAGCACCAGGATCATGGATAGAGGTCCGTACCAGAACAGCGAGTCCCGGACGGATTCCATGTCGATCTCTTCGTTCGAGACGTCTTTCCAGAGCTTGAAATACATCAAACCCATGACGATGATGCCGATTCCGGAAAACAATGCCCACGTTGCGCGGAAACCGTCGTCAACCACAAATTCGGAGACCTTCAACAGGTTGTTCAGCACCTCGTTGGTGGACTTCACGCCCTCGGCCTTAACCGTGTTAGCGAAGTCCTCGAAGCCATTTTTCGCGTTCGCGATGAACGCCACGGTATCGACCGTGCCCAGGACGACCTGACCGCCCGGCATCGCCGAGATGGCCGTCCGCATCACCACGCCGGCAATCGGGGCGAACTTACTGAATACAGCCCCTTGGGCGCACCAGGCGGTACCCGAATCCGGCGCACCGACATTTGGAAGCGCGGCGCAGAACGGGACGGTGTTTTTCCCGTCGTAATCCAGCACTTTTTCGGGTGTGGTCAGGAAGGTGCCGAAGGCTTTGGCAGAGACGTTCTCACAGTCGTTTCCGCCCATGAGTCCGAAGAACCACGGATCGGCACAGACTGACTTGCCCAGTTCCTGGTTTAGCCGGTCCTTGATTTTGACGCGTTGGTCCTCAGGCAGACCAGCGAGGCGCTTGAGTTGGTCGGCGTTCAGTTTCTCGGACTTGCTCACTTCGTCGGCTGCCTGTGCGGGACCGGCGACGATTACCCCAAAGCTGAGGAACAACGCCAGAAAGACTGCGACCAGGCGGACGGTACTGCTAACGCTTAGCGTTTGCATACTCAACCCACCCTTCACGGGTCTTGTCCTTGAAGAAGGAGTTGACCAGATCGTCCCGGAGAACCGGTGTGGCTTCATCATCCATATTGGTTCCCACGCTCATCGGGCCGGCGTCCTTGACCCTGCCGCCGAAATCCTGGCCATTTGCGACAATCGCAGCATCGGCAACCTTCCAATCGCCATCCCAAACCAGTGCAAAGGTGACCGTTTGGAAGAATGCACTTGGAGCTGCCTTAACGTTGGCGCTGGTGGCCCCAAAGAACACCTGAACCACAGCAGCCTCCTTAGGTTCGCAACTGGCAACCCGGTACAGACCACCAGCGGCAACATCGGAGCGGTAAACCCAGCCACCGTCAAAAGACAGACTGGATAGTTCCTTTGAAGTGGTCAGAAGATCCCCTTTTGAGGTGATCTTCTCCGTCCAGGCCCCAGCCTTACCAACCTCAGCCAAGGTCTTTTTCTGCTGAGCCCAGGTGGAGACGTTTACGTCCTCGATGAGGTGAATGTAATTGGCGGCGGCTTGGGCGGCTGAGTCGCAGCTGCCGTTGTAGCCGGTGATGGTTTTACCATCGCTGGCGGTTTTGGTCCCGCCTTCGCCGATCTTGATTCCGGAGACGGGGAACCCGAACTTTCCGGAGGCCTGAAGTGCCCCGGGGTCATCCTGCTTGGCTGCCGGTGCTGGTGGGTTCAGAAGGACGACGGCAACAGCGATAACTAGGATCACCGCCCCCAATGCTGTGAGGAGTTTCCAGTGCTTCCGCATAGGTTAGGCCCCTGCTGCCGTGGCGAGTGCCAGGATGCCGCCGATGATGACGCTGGCTCCAGCTGCGGCACCGAAGGCGATGCCGGTCTTCTTGGCCCCTGATGCGCCTTCTTCGATGTCGTCGGAGTGGCCGCGGTTGCGGGCGACGCCCCACTTCATGAGGTTCCAGAGGAAGGCGCCGGCGAGGAGAACCAGTACGAGAGCCCAGAGGGCACCGAGGATCATTTGGACAGCTCCGGTGAACTTCACACCGAGGACGTCGATGCTAGGTGTCACGCCGTCCAAGGGGTTGTCTATGGTGGGTACGGCGCTGCGGATGATGATTTCGTTGCGGATCGTGGTGAACATGATTATTGGTTCCTTATCGGTTGATGGTTTTGATGGAGGTGGCGCGATCGATGGCCAAGAGGCCTTCAGCGATTTCCGCTGATGCGCGCTCGAAGGCGCGGCGGGCCGGGTCGCCGACGAGCTGCCAGTCGATGATCGAGCCGGTATCCAACGCCCCGTCATACGGGATGTCGATCAGGACCCGTACCGCGGAGGCAAGGTTCTCGCGAAGCTCCGCCTGCTCGGCTGCGGAGACTTTCGCCCCGCCGCCCTGGGTGACCAGCACGACGGCGTTCCTCACCAGGTCCTTGTAGTGAGGGTTGCCGGTGCGCTCGGACATGGATTCGAGCTGTTCGATCATCCGCAGGGCCGAGACGACAGCGTTGCGCTTGAGCGTCGTGGGGATCACGAGCTGGTCGGTGACCTCGATCGAGGCGAGCCAGTTCGCTGAACGGGTGTTGTTCCCGGTGTCCACGATGATGGTGTCGTAGAAACGGCTGACCACCGTGTGGATGCGGTTGAACTCGTCGGCACCAATGGATTTCATCCGGTCCGCGTCCTCGTCCGCGACCAGGACGGAGAACTGGTTGTTGCCCTGATGGCGGGTGTAGTAGGACAGCTCGCCCTTGCGGGCGGTGACGGTCTCGAAGGACTCCAGGACGTTCAACAGATCCCAGACCGTCCGGGTGGAGTCGTTCGCGTTGGTCCGGACGCCTGCGGTGCCCATCATCTCGTTGTTGTCCCACACCAGCGTCTGCTGGCCGGAGTGGATCCCGAACGTGGAACCAAGCCCGACGCTGCACATCGTTTTGCCCACCCCGCCCAGGGGCTGGGCGACCATGATCTGCATCGGGCGGGAGTACACCCGCTGGATCGCGGACAGGTCCGCCCGGCGTGCCAGCTCGGCCGCGCCTACCTTGGGACTGATCAGACCGAAGCTGACCGCCCGCAGGAATGCCTGCCAGCCGGTGGCCGGCGGCAGCTGATCGTTCACATTCTCCTTGCGGAGGACAGCGGCACTGCGGCGCCCGCTGACCAGCGGAGCCTCCCGGTGCAGGTCCTCCACCACAGGGGTTTCAGCCTTTGCTACTGCGGCCGGTTCGGCATCCGGGACTGCGTGGATGATCGTGGCCGGGTCCGTGGTGGTCGCTTCGGGTTCGGTGTCGGTCAGGCTGATGGGTGCGCGGCTCTTCCGTTCGCTTCCCTGCCAGTTTGTGCTCATCGGATGGTTCCTCTCGCTCGTTTCAGGTTCGGTGGGTTGATTCATGAGGTCGGGTCGTGCGGGGAGATGGCTGTTACCAGCCAGGGCTGCTGCTGTCCGGAACGGTGCAGGAGCATCGTCCAGCGGCCCGCATCGGTGGAGAACGTTGCCGTGACCGTCAGCGGATTGTCGGCGTCCCTGCTGATCGCAGGTCCATCCGTGACTTTGCGGATGGGCACCCGGGCCGGGTCGATGTACTTCGCATCCTCGGCGTACTCCGGTGCGAGATGAGGGGCCAGCTCAGCGAACCAGGTTGTCTCCGGAACATCGGGACGGGCGAACAGGCCCATGACCTTGGCTGCAGTGTCCTTGACCGACTTCTCCGCGCCGGCGTCCCACGTCACCTCCGGGACCCCATAGTGCTCATCGGCGCCGTGGTCGTGGCCGTCGTCGGCATGATGGCTCTCCTGGCCTGCCTGTCCTGCGTTCACCGTGGGGGTCGAATCGGCTGCCGGTTCGGTGCCGGCGTTTCCGGCGCAGGCACTAAGCGAGAGCGCGGCGGCCAGTGCGGCGGTGAGTGCGAGGTGCTTGCGCATCAGAGAATGCCTTTCTCTTTCATGATCGGAGTCGGGTCGATGGTGGGATTGATCGGAACCATGGGGTTGGGCAAGGCGCCGGCGAAGAACTCCATGTGGAGGTGGCGGCCGGTGACGTTGCCCGTCGCGCCCTCGGTGCCCAGCGGTGTTCCGGCGGCCACGGTGTCACCTTCTTTGACCTTCACCGACCCGGCTTCCATGTGGTACATGCCGATCGTGAGCTTCCCATCCACTGTTTGACCGGTCACCCCGGTGCCGAACAAGCCATCGAGGTTGCGGACCTTGACGATCTTCATGTCCGTCAGGGCCACTATCGTTCCCGGCCCTCCGGGGTGAACGAAGTCAATGCCGTAGTGGAAGTTGGCCAGCACGCCCCCGGCGGTGCCGGGCGGTGCCGCACGGGGACCGTAGCCACTGCTGTTGATCGCCCCTTCCATGGGCTTGACCCACTTACCGGCCAAATCCCCGACAACCTGGTTGCCTTCAGCCGGGCACACGCCGGACGGGTCCACCGTTGCGCCGGATTCCCCACCCAAGGCTTTGAAGACTTCAGTCGCCTGTGCCCGGAACTTCGTGTAGTGGTTCGGGTCCGCGTTCCGCTGTGCCCTGTGAATGGCGATGGTAGGTTCGAGGGTTTCCCATCCCTCCACTCGCTGGAGGGCTTTGAAGAAGTTCGTCGCCGAAATGGTGGGGTCCATCCGGTCCGCATAAGAACCCCACGCGCCATTGGCACGCTGCTGGAACAACCCACGGGAATCCGGGCCTGCCCCGTCCCCGTAGTCAACGACGCGGAGTGTGGATTCACCGATTGCGGTTTGGATCCCGATCAGCTGCGCCGCGACCGGGAGCTTGAGGGACTTGGCCGCGTTCATGATCGCCTGGGCGTTCTTCATCTGCTCAGCATCAAAGCCAGCCACTCCCCCCGCAGGGGCAGGACCAGCGGCCACGCCCGCAGGTGCAGCACACGATGATGCCGCCTGCGCCGGATCACTGTCATCCAGGACGACAGTGACAAGGCCAACGGTTAGCAGCGCAACGATCGATGCGCCGGTAATGACTTTGCGGGCGGTCATCGCTTCACCACCGAACGTACCTGCGGCAGTTAGGCAGTGACGCGTTCAACGGCCGCTGTGTACCGAACGGCAGCATGTTCTTCAAAACCTGTCCCTCCCCCATGGGCATCGCTTCTTGTCTACTGCCAGCTACTGACAATCAAGTCCACGCTGGCGTGCCATTCTTCTCTCGCTCCAACCAAAATGCTTGTCACATCGTCAGCATGAGACGCATCTCGTCCTTCGGCAGGATCCCCCTTCCGAAGGACGTTGCGCCTCCTTCTTTCGAATAAGGCCTACAATTTGACTGTAGCTCAAAGTTGATCATTTAGCGATACACTTGAATCTGCGGCTCAGAGCTATCCGAATAATCGGGCAAGATAGACGCATGCCGCGCCTCATCCAGCCCAATCATCCGCAGGAGGTTGAGGCAGCCATCGAAGTTCTCGGAAATCGAGCCCACGCGGCCATACTGCGTTACCTGCATCAGAACGGCCCCTGCACCACCGGCGAAATCCTCAAGGGGATTGTCCTGGACGACAACAGGAAGCTGACCCGACCCAGTCTTCAACACCACCTGGAAGCCCTCGAAGCTTCCGGTGCCGTCACGGCGGACTTTCCCGCAGGTCAACGGCATGGCAAGCGCGTGAAATACGAGGCCAATATTGATGCCGTGGAGTTCGAGATGCTTCCTGCCTATGTCAACTACCTCCGCGGTAGATGAACGCCGCAGTCATAACAAGCTTTGTCAAATAGCAATACCTTCTTGCTTCACTAAGCACGTTACATGCCTGTAGTGAACATGTGCAACGCCTGTAGTGAGCATGACCTACGCCGTCGCCAGGCAGTAAGGACGTTACGATGTCTGGGTCCCATTTCCCCTTGATCCGCCTTGGAGGACGAAGACCCAATGCTGACGAAACGGAGCATCCTGAGCTGCTTGGCGTTCCTTGTGCCGGCTGCAGGGCTATCCGGGTTCGCCGTCGTCATGGCTCGGAAAATCGTCAAGCGAGGCCCAAAGGACTACCGCCGGGCAGAGATGGTGGACGGCGGACGTCGCGTCCGCCTTGACTTGGACGACTACACCAAAGCCCCAGGTGACTTCGGCGTGTTCGACCCCATGACGGCCAAATACACGCGAGTCGGTGAGGTCACCCTGATCGACGAGGAACAAAAATTCGTCGAAAGGCTGCTCGACCAGTCAAGCTCTACGTCTGGCGGTCTGGGCCCAATCGTCGATTGGACCCCGGACGTGTTTTTCGAACCCGCTGCTGTCCGCGGACTCTATCAAGAGGTGGATGTCCCCACAGAGTACGGTGCGGCGCCGGCATGGCTATTTGAAGGCGCAGATACGGACGTGTGGGTGATCCATATCCATGGCAGCTGGACGGACCGCTCGATCATGTTTCGAGATGTCCACGCGTTCAGCTCCTTAGGATTCACATCTCTGGTTCCCACATTTCGCAGCGACGCCGAGGTCAGCCCGCCACAGGCAGACTCGAGTCACCTGGGGCAAACAGAATGGCGTGACGTGGAAAGCGCCGTGGCCTATGCCGTTGCCCACGGAGCCAATCGCATCATCCTCTCCGGCTGGTCAATGGGTGGGACCATGGCCCTACTCACAGCAGAGCGCAGCGCCCACCGGGACAGGATCGTCGGGCTCGTCCTGGTAGGTCCCGTCACCAGCTGGCGGAGAGCCATTACAGCAGGAGCAGTGCGGGCCCGGGTGCCGGCGGTTGGTGCAGACCTTGTTATGCGCCTGTTGGGTACCCCCGTGTTCGCGAGAATGCTGGGGCTGGAAGAACCAATTGATTTCGATGCGCTCGACTGGGTCGACGTAGCCAGCAGGGTGGATGTCCCTACCCTGGTCTTGCACTCGACCGCTGATCAAGAGGTCCCTTGGGAGATCTCGGCCGCGTTCCAACGCGCGAATCCGGCCACCGTCACCTTGATAGCACTACCCAAGGCCCACCACACCCAGGAGTGGAACGCCTCGCCGTCTACCTTCACCAACGAACTGACGAGGTGGGTCAGCAAGACGATCATGACCGAATAGCTAGGTCCGCTCGTCCAGCTTGGCTTCTATTTGGCTGATCCTGCCTTGAACAGAGTCCGGGAAGTCCATCAAGTTCACCCGCTCGTAGTTGTGCAGAACAATGAGGCTTTTGTAGACGCCGTTTTCGAGCGTTTCATTGAAGAGATCCCAGGCCGGACTGACTCGTGACCGATCGGCACGGACCTGCATCCTCAAAGCGGTCAGCCACAGAGCATCGATCATCCAGAGACGCAATCTGGGTAGCTGCTTCGACAGGAAGAGAATCAGCCATCCCGCGGCGGTCACTGAAAGGCCTACGTAGAAAAGGCGGTCAAACCAGGCACCGATATCTCGGGCTAGGGCGTCCCAGGGCGAGAAGTAGAACAGCACCACGTATGTGATGTGGCACGAAACGGCGACCGCAACCACCAGCAGGCCCGCTGAGAATGTGGCGTACAGTCCCTTGGCTTTGTGCCGAAGCATGTGGATGATTCTGAGGACGGTGAACAACAGCGCGAGCATGTATATGCCGCTGTACACGGCGGTAGCGAGCTGGTCCATGCGGGTATCGATGAAGTCCGCGGCCGTTGGAGCTTTGTCCTGAATCAGGGTGAAGCTGGCAACCATGATGGGAATGCTCAGCAATGGCGAGTAGTAGGTCCATCTGATTATGGGTACGTTCGCCAGACGCCGCACGCTGTCGTTGAAGAAGAAGATTGCCAGGAGCGCGAAGACGGCCTGGAGCAGGTTCGTCACATTGATGCCACCGAGGTAGCGGTCAATATCCTCCAACGGTGTAACCGTTCCCAGAACATAGAGTGCCGCGAGCCCGAAGATCGATGCCACCCACGAGGCGCGGGATTCCGGGACCTTGACCACCGAGGGGATCCGAAGGAGGCATAGGGCGCTCAGCAGCGCAAAGAGCAACAGTTTCATGGTTTATCAGAGGAAAGGATCAAGACCGGAGGAGCTGCGTGAACGTGTCTTTTTCGACATCTCGAACGCGAAGTCCTCCACCCACCGCTCGACAGGGTGGTTCGGAACCGACCGGCAGGTGATGCTAATCGCGTCCGCGGTTTCCCTCAGCATTTCTCCAGAGAGATCCGGCAGGGCAAGGGCTACCTGAAGGCTCTCCAGGTAGATGTGTCCGAGCTCGTGGTAGATGCAGTGGAGCTTGTACTGCTGGGACTTCTGCGGGGGGAAATACACGTTGATGCGATCTTCGAATTCGGCCTTGAATGCCGTCAGGGAACCCCAGGACTCGTTGTACTCGATCAGATTGATCGGTTTCTCGCAGATCACGGTCAGGCGTTCGACGACTTCCTTCATCGACGTCGTGCCGTCACCGCACAACTCCCGAACCTTGTCCTGTACAGGTGGGAGGGTCATTCATCCTCACCGTTCATCGACGAGTCGATAATCCTCGTGATCATCCGCAGTGTTTCCGGCGACGTCGCGCCCAGGTTCCTCGCGGCGAAGTTCTTCACCTTGAGCTTGCGCATCTGCACAAGGAACTCCATCCGTGCTTCCACCTCGGGAGGAGTCTCACTGTTGAGATCAACGAGATAGCTGGCCGGCACATCAAAAACGAATTCTGCGATGCCCTTCAGAAGTTCCTGATCGGTCACCAGGCTGCCAGTGCCATTGATCAAATATGACCACCGTGTCCGCGACAGATGGATCCCGTTGGCGGAAAGTGCTTCTTCCACGTGATTGTACGTAAGCGCCGCGTTGTTGTCGGACTCCCAGATATCCACCAGGATGCCCATGCGATCCGCCAGGCGCTCCTTCTTCTGTTGTTGCGTAAGGAACACGCTACGACCCCCATTTGCCATCTCTAAGCTCCTTCAGCCAAGGTCAGCTGCTTGCGATGCGACCGCTATAGAGCAGGCGGACAGCCGACACAAAACTTTACCTGATGTCATTCATAGCGTATAGGCCATGGGTAACAACTGAGTTGTGCATGTGCGAAGCATGTCTGTAGGCTGTCGCGTACTTGAGTTTCTTGGGGGAATTCAAGTCGATGCCGCCGGAACCCGCACGGGAACCTACAGGTTCACTGAAAACCGGGTTTCGGCCGACGCTTGTCGTTGGAACGAAAGGATGGTGTGGCTTGAATTCAAGGGACGACCGCCACGGGCACCCCACCGCAGTTTTCAGAGAGCCCTACCCGCCAGGTTTTCTTTACCAGCCCCGACTGGCTGGCCGCCGAGCCTATGTGCGTGAATAGACGGACCGGACGTTCACCTGCAGTAAGGCTGAAGCCAGCCATCAGCATCATAAGCAATGGGCGGCGACACGCAGGGCCGTTTTCTGTAAACAAATCCCCCGATCGGACTCGGCGCGGTGCTAGGTTCGATTCAGTCGATAGCTGTAAACAGAAATTCCATCGACTGCACGTGGCACCAACGATGAACCAGCTACAACCCCTGGTTGTACGAGATTCAAAGGACCTGACAAATGAGCGCAGTAATCAATCGTGGAGGCGGTCGGCCCAGCAAGGGCCTCCGCAAATACATTGGCTTCCGCACGCCGGCCAAGACCGCGGAGGACGTTCACATGATCGCCGCCGCAAAAGGCATGACTGTCACCGACTATGTTGCCTCTGCAGTCGACCGGTCCTTGCGCGAAGATTTGGCTTTGCTGGGTCAGTTCACTCAGCAGGATGAACTCCCGATCCGTATGGCCTCGTAGATACAAGGAAGGCCCGCCATTAGCGGGCCTTCGAAGCTGAAGATTCACGATCCGGATAGCTTGCCGGCAGACAGATCGTAAATCGTATGGAAGTCCTTAACAGGCCTTCATTTGTGCAACAAAACCGATCTGGCAGGATCGGCCCTTCGTCATTCCCTGAACAGGAACAAAATCATCGTACAACAGCACGCTCTCGTGCTGCCAGCAGCCGACGCTACTGGCGTGTCTCAGGAGCTATCCCAGACCTCCAACGCCGCCCAGGCGTGGGCTGCGCTGGCGCCTCTTCTCGCAGGTCAACCGCGCGTCCGCCTATCCCGGGACGGGGGAAAGACCTATCCCCAGAAGCACGAACGCGCTCTGACTGAGACCCTCCCCACTTTTCCAGCGGCCGTCAGGATCTTCGGCAAAGACGGCAGCTGCTCAGCAATCTTCCTTGACTTTGACTCGTCGATTGCAGGCATCGACTGGGTCGAAGCCGATGTGAAATCTCTTCAAACGTGGCTGCACAGCTGTGGGGCTCGGTGGATTGAAGATCACTCGCCCAATGGCGGACGGCACGTATACATACCACTGGAAAGACGGATTGCCTTTTCTGAAGCACGAGATGTTGTCGAGGCGTTAGGCATCCGATACCGCACATTGGACAAGACGCCGCACCAGAACATGCTTCACGGTTGCATGCGGACCCCTGGGTCACCGCACAAGCGTGGCGGCTATCAGGAACTCGCCATGAGCCTCAGCATGGCCTACGACGTTGCAAGACGCCCAAACAAGGAACAAGTATGGGCAACAATTCGCGCAGACCTAAAGGACGAAATCGCTGGCGTAAGAGGGCTGAGACTGGAGCAGCCACTGTCGGCCGACAACGAAGCTTATGAAGTACCGCAAATGGCCCGTCGGATGTCCAGGCCTATGCAGCAGATGGCGCAATCAGGTCTGTACGACGCGAACCGGTACGTCTCGGATTCAGAAGCACGTCAGGCAGTCCTGACGGCGGCGGCCGCAGCCGGCATGAAACTCATCGATGTGGAACGGCGAGTCCTCCAAGGCGTTTGGCCCGGGCTCGCATCTTTCTACGCCCGCTACCGGTCCGGCCACAGGCTTCCCTCCCTGAAGCGGGACTGGAATAACGCGATCGCGTACCTGCGAAAAAGCCAGGTCGTTGTAGTAGGAAACCACTATGCACGTAAATCCCCCACAAGCCAGCCAAATACACAGCCCCCAGGGGTCTGGCCGAGCTCCGATACGAACAGCGAGCACCGCTACCTCCGAACCTGGAGGAATGCACTTCGGTTGAGAGAACCCTTTTACGCCAGCTCCCGGACGGGCCTGGCCCGTCGGATGGTTCTAAGGGCCCTCGGAGCATCTGCGCACATGACGGGTTCTCGTTTTGTTGAATTTGGTGACCGATCAATTGCCGTGGCGACAGGCCTTGACCACACAACAGTTGGTTCACATCTGAGGGCCCTACGTTCAGAGAAGGATCCACTGCTCACCTTGGTTGAGCGCGGACGGGGAACCAAAGGGGACCTGTACATGCTGTCGATACCTGAGGGTCTGAGGGCGGCTGCCCAGGACCTGTCCTGGCGAAAGGGCAAGGTTCAGGCTCTCAGACCGGTGTTCAGAGAGTTGGGCTTGCCCGCAGCGTTTGTTTACGAAGCCTTAGAGCAGACTCCAGGGCTGACGACCACAGACTTGGTGAATCAGACGAAGCTCTCCAGAACCGCTGTGCGGGAAAGTCTTGAGACCTTGGCTGCTTGGAACCTGGTGTCCAGGAATGATGAGCGAGCTTGGACGGTCGTCGCTTCAACTTCCCTCCAAGAACTTGCGGAGTACTTCGGAGTGATGGAGTCTGTGGCCGGTCAAATACAGAGGTACCGAATCGAGCGGACTCTTTGGCGGGAGTGGCTGTCGAGAAGTGTAAGCACGGTAGCGGAGCTCCTATCCCCCACCGATGACTATCCTTGGGAAGCTTACGAAGGACCACCCGATGAGTGGACGTTAGCTGATATGGCGTTCACCTGAGCAAGGTGAATCGAACACGGAGTTCGGCGACTACATTCCTGACCAGGCTCGAATGTTTGCCCCGTTATAGGACGACTATGCTGGCCCCCAGAAGGTCAGCCCGGGTTGGAGAATCGTGGCTTAGCTCCCGTTCTGATTTGTTCCATCGTTGATGAGCAGCTTGGCGTGACATGCCTGTTTCTGTACCTATATCGGCCCAGGTCAGGCCAGAATCACGTGCAGCCTTGACCGTTTCGTTTAGCCGAGCAGCTGCCCGCTCGTAGCTACGTGCAGCCATTTGCAAACCCCAAGCCCTTACATGTTTCTGCCACTCGCTCAGGATAGATTCTTCTACCGACAAGGGCGCCGAGCTTGGTGACCCAATGGCAGCTTTTACTCGGTAGCGGGTCAAGTCGGTTTTACCCGCTCCTTGCACCCTGTGCCACTGTCTTCCTGTCCAACCACAGTCGCACGTCCCTTGCCAGCCCGTAGCTTCGCTTTCCGACACGAGCTCAAAGCTAGTCCGATCCGGGTCCCGTTTGTTACGACCAGTGATTCCCTGGACACTGATCATTTCGTTGTCTTGATGTTTGAATCCCAGCCGACCATCCTTCAGAAGGACCCCGAGTAGTCCCCGATGGAACCCATCTCCCATATCCCACGCCATGCGCAGTCCCCTTTTTGTCAGGTTTTGTTGACAGTTTCTCATTTTACGACTCTTTGGGCTTCTGCTTCTCTCTGAATTATTTCTGTCCTGATGGTTTGATATATGTGGCCACCGCTGATCAGTGGGCCCGGGCCTTGCTTCGCTGCAAGCGCCCCGACTACTCCCCGAGAATAAATAATTATGTCATGACAGAAAGATTGATAGATGGCCGTGTTGGGATTAAGAAGGTCTTTTTGCTGACCCCGCCGCCAGCTATGTATCTTGAAACCTGCCTGCTGTTGTCTTATTAGCTAATAAATAATTATGTCATGACAGAAAGATTGATTGATAGCTAGACGTACGTATTGATTGACCGACGTATTGATTGACTGATAGATTGATGTCTGGATTGAATGACAGGCGTATTGATGGATGGATCTTCCATCAAAGTCTGGCGAGCTTTGGAGGACCAGGATGAGAGTTACGGCTATAGGTAACCGCAAGGGCGGTGTGGGCAAAACGTCAGTGACACTCGGCTTGGCCACAGGCTTGCGTCTAATTGGAAAGCGCGTGTTGGTAATCGACCTCGACCCTCAATCCAATGTAACGGAAGCCCTTGAAGGGGCTGGAGAGTTTGACGTCTTTGATGTGCTGTACGGGGGAGAGGCTGGGACCCTCGGCCAAGCCATCACCCAAAGCTCGTGGCCGGGTATTGATCTGATCCCAAGTTCTGAGTCCCTGGCACGACTTGAGTCGGAAGCTCTGCTAACGCCCGAGATGCGGCTCAAGACTGCAGCGTACGGTGCGGACGAGCTTCAACAATACGACCACGTCCTCATAGACCTTCCGCCAGCTCTCGGGCGACTGACGTTGAACGGACTCATTTGGGCCGACCGTGTACTCGCCGTTACTGAACCAGCGGCCTTCTCCGTGAAGGGCGTGACGGAGTTCCTCGACACGGTGAAGAAGGTCAGGTCGCTTCCGCACTTGAATCCCCAGCTGGAATTCTTGGGCATCATCATCAATAAGACGAGTTCACCCCTCACGTCCGAACACTCATTCCAAATCGGAGAGCTAGAGAGCACCTACGGCACCGACGTAAGAGAGCCTCACCTTCCTCTCCGAACGGCGATGCAGGACTCGGTCAGCACACGCTCGCCGCTGACGAAGCTCGCCGGCCGGGGTGCCGCAATCATGACCGAAAAATTTGTTGCGCATGCGCGCTACTTGGATGGGGTGAATTAATTATGGCCTTGGAGCGCAAATCGTCGATTCGCAAAGCACCAGTCGCCGACGTTGTGGATGTTCTGACTTCTGCGGAGAAGCGAACCGAAACTGTGGAACAGGGAGAGACTTCTCAGGCCGCCGTTGGGCAAGCAAACATCCAGACAGAGGCGGCCCAAGCTGACCTTGAACCGAGGCGTCCTGGCCCTGGGCGGCCGAGAGGTAAGCGCCGGATGGAACCCTTCTCATCGAAGATAGAGATTAGTCTTCGTGACGAGTTGGACGCTTATTCGACGAAATACGGAATCACTATTACTGATCTGTTGGACGAGGCCTTGCGGGAGAGGCTTCGTCGCTAATAAATCTATCTGGACATAATTATTCTCACTCCGACTGAGTTGAACTCTTTGGCTGGCAATCCGAGCGCAACCGAGCAAAGGTTCCTGTGACAGGGGCGGAACCGTTCAAGAACGCCGCAGCGCTCAAAGCCGCCCGAGACAACACGGACCGCATCGACCACCTCATGGCCGACGCAGCAAACCAAAAGAAACGCCCGAGACAACACGGACCGCATCGACCACCTCATGGCCGACGCAGCAAACCAAAAGAAACGCCAGAGCCCGAACCCGCACCGGACATCGACCCCCGTCTGGAGAAGATGCAACGCCTCATGAAGGCATCATTCCCGCAACACCCGGGCTCCGCAGCCCCAGGGGTCGGCGTAACCAGAGCTGAGTCGCCGACAGTGAACAGCCAGCAACAGCGGACTGGGTACGAACGGTGACACCCTCGACGTCAACCTCTAGGGGCCATAAAGTGGGGCTATGGTGAGTGGACTGAATGTCTCCCTGTTGGCTGATGCCATGGACTTGGTTACCCGTACTGATGCGACTACCGCGGCTACCCAACTCCTCCTCAGGCCGGACTCGACTCTCGAAGCGCTGTCTGCGGCCAGAGGCGAAGCTCGCATGATGCTTGAAGATTCGGAGGAGGAATGGCTGAGCGACACTCTCCGGCAGGCCGATGAAGCGCTTTCGATTGCAGAGCGCTTACGCTCTTAGCGGGATAAGAGAGGGTTCCGCAGGGAGTTATAGGGCGACTCCTTACCGATTTGCTGCATGAATTAATTGTCTAAGAAGCGGGTTTCGGAACAGCGTCCGTACTCTCACTAGCGGGACCAACTGGGGGTCTTGCGTTGAACGGCCATATGGTTGCCACAACATGGACGCGTAAGTCGGCGACCCCGTGCCCTTTGAGGTCATCTTCGAACCCTGTGGGGTTTTTCAGGCTGCCGTCCAGGTCATAGACGACGCAGACCAGATCCTTGACGCCTGGTCTTTTCGAATATCGGACGATGTCGAGAAGCAACTCGTCGCTCACAGCCCTGTTCGCGTGGTTTTTGTAGGCAATCTTTGCCTCAACGACAACCTGTTCCTGCTTGATGAAGAAGTCCACTCGTGGGCTGACTCCCGCGTAGGAGGGCTGAACCTCTTCGGCTCGAACATCCTTGTAGAGCATCGAAAGAGCCATCTGTATGAAATCTTGAACGTCATACTCATCCCAGACTTCAACCTTCACCTTCCCTTTTCGACGGTGGCCGGTCAGCGGAGAAGCCGCTGCGGGTAGGTCGCGTAACACCTTGAGGAGGGTGTCTATGCTGGGACCCCAGGCCGTGGCCGCTGGGGGTGAACTGGTTACAGGGCCGGCCGGAAGATTAGTTGTGGTTAGAAGAGCTGCTGGTTGTTGATCAAGTCCTGGGTTTTCGTCACCGTCCTGCTCTTGCCACAGCAGGGAGCCGTCATCGCTCAGGGAGCCACCCACCCCTTGAAGGGCAGCTTAAAGCTTCTGGACCGTTTTCGGCTCATAGAATGGTGCTCGTTGCTGGAAGTAGGATTCTCCGACCAAAAGGTCCACCAGTTCGGTGACGACTGCTTTCTTATGGGCAGGTGAGCTGCCCTGTACCGCATTGGCGACTGTCTCCCTTTTGTTCGTCCCCTTTATGTCTCCGTACTCTATGCCAGCTATGCCGATGGCTTGCCGTATGTCACTCGCATCTGGGCCACTACCGTCCGCCCAGAAGGCGGACAAGGTCGAAGCTACGGACAACCAGTGGGTTTTGGGGGTTACAACCATGATTCAAACTCTCGCACAGGTGTAGTGGCTCTGAAGGATGGATGTTCAAAAACGACCGCTTCTGACCCACGCCGGAAGGCTGGCGTAGTAATACGGTGGGACTTGGTCAAAACCCGTTGCCGCTACTAAGAGTGGTCAGAAGGTGGGGGAGAGCGTTTTTGACCGACGGGCTGGGGGGTTCAGCGCCGACCGACAGAACCGAGGCCGCCGAACAGCGTTTGGGGGCGGCCCCGGACAAGCTTTGATGCAGGAGTTGCTGACGTCAGATGTTCAAAGCGGAATGTCAGATCAAAGTCCTCGGAGTCTTGGATCAGGGGGGTGTCCCTATGCTTTTCGTCAAGCGGCCTGGGCGGGTTGTTCTTCGTAGAAGGTGCCGTGTCGGAGCATGGAGTAGATGACGTCGCAGCGCCGCCGGGCCAGGCAGATGACGGCGGCGTTGTGTTTCTTTCCTTGGGCCCGTTTCTTTTGGTAGTACGCCTTCGACGCCGGATGGTGGCAGCTGGCGATCCAGGCTGACCTGAAGAGCGCGTTTTTGAGCTGTTTATTGCCGGAGCGTGCAGGGAATTCCCCTCGGATCGAGGTTCCCGAACGCCGCGTCACCGGGGCGATGCCGGCGTAGGCGGCCAGGTGCCCAGCGGAAGTGAACGTACCGGCGTCGCCGATGGTCAGGAGTATCGTCGCTGCGGTCTTGATGCCGACTCCCGGCATGGACATCAAGACCCGGGAAAGAGGGAAGTCATCGAGGAGCTTTTCGACTTCTTCTGCCACGATGGCACGTTGGTGTTTGAGTTCCTTGATCTGGGCGGCGACGCGGGGGATGACCAATTCGACGGCCTCGGTGCCGACCACGGTTACGGTCTGCTCGCCCAACGCCGCGAAGACAGCGTCAACCAGGATCACCGGGTCTTTCCGGCTGTGGTTCCTGGCCCAGCGCAGCACGTTGCCCCGGCCTGCTGCGCGCAGCCCGGTGGGTCCGGCGTATTTGATGAACAGTTCCAGCACCAAGGACCGGGTCAGCACAGTTCCAGGGAAGACACGTTCCAGGGCTGGGAAAATCTGCAGCAGCAGGGAACGCAGGCGGTTGATCGCACGGGTGCACTCGTGCGTCAGATCAGCGTCGAATCCGGAGAGCACCTTCAGCGCCGCGAGCACCTCACTGTCCCGGTCAACAGCGCGAAGAGTGTGCGGCATCGACCGAGCTGTCTCGGCGATGATGAACGCGTCCCTTGCATCTGTTTTGGACTTGCCCGGGTACAGATCCGCCGCCTTGCGCATTGCCAGGCCCGGCAAGTAGGCCACCGTGCAGCCGCAATCCCGGGCCACGGCTATCGGCAGCGCTCCGATGGTGTTGGGCTGATCGACGATCACCAGCACCCTGCCGTGCTGCTGCAGGTTGGTGAACAGCTCGCGCAGCCGCTCCTCGTCCTGCGGCAGCGGCTTGTCAAAGACCCGTTCACCCGCGGTGTTCAACGCCGCGGCGTGATGTTCGGACTTGCCGACATCGAGCCCGCAGTAGACCCCGAATCCTTCGTCCATCCGGCGCTCCTTTGCACCACTACCTGGCCGCAGTCACGACACCCGATGCTGGCACCCACGTTACAAAGAGACCTAGCACCCGCGAAAGGAGCCGGCCGTGTCCCTATCAGCAGTCAACGCGTGCCTCCGAACCCGGCGACAACACCCCCCGGATCATCAAATGACAGGGCAAGAAAGTCATACCGGGCCCAGCGACCAAATCCCCGGCCCTCGGGGACCCAATAAATGTAACGGGCACGGCTATTGGCGGTTTTTCGTAGCGCAAAGTTGCGCCTCACTTAAAGCACGCACGCGATGGCAGTAGCTTAAACAGTTCAATGCCGCCGAAGAAATCCTGACCGTCCCACTTATTCGCACTGACGGATTTACTTCAGCAATCGAAATACCTCGCGAGCCCCCTGCTGTCCAAGCATCTCGATTTCGTTCCGAGCTCTAGACGCGAGTGCCAGAGGCTCGACCGGAGTGCGGACATATTGCGCATGTACAACCCGATCCAGTCCTGCTGCTACGATCTTCGGCGCCGACCTGACTGTAGAAGGTAAAGAAACCGAGTCGAATTTTGCGGCATGCATAACGAAGTTGCGTTGGTAATAGAGTCTCCGGAAAACATCCTTGAAGTAGCCCTCGACACGCCTGATTGTTGCCTTCGGGTCACTCTGAACTTGGCTAACTCTCTCGGCCGCGGCGACGTCCTCGGGCTCAGTGAACAACGATGATCCGTGAGTAAGGATTGCGTCCAGCATGATTCGTGCTCGATCAGAACCCTGAGCTTTGTTTGCCTCCTGGTTGATCGACGAAGCCGCCGGTTCGGCCATTGGACGGTCAAGAAGATACTCCAATTCAGCCCTGGGAAAGGAGCATGCAACTATCGCTGCAAGCCCGTCAGCCGAGTCGATTCCCTGTGCCCCTGAGTGTCCAAGGAGGCCCTCCACGGCTGCCCACGTAGTTGCAACCGACGCCACTGGGGAAAGACTGCGGTACGACGACAGAAGGCTCAGGGACGCTTCCAGTTGAGGATTTAGGTCCTGCGCATAGAGGCTGTGGCGCTCCATCGCTGGCACTCTGAGCGAAGCAGTGCCATTCAGCAAGTTCCTGATCTTTCCCTCGGTGCGGTCCAACACGTGCCGGCTGAAGCGGAAAGATCGTGGACTGCCAATAACTGAGCGCGACTCGATTCGCTGCATCCACTCAAACAACTTCGCCGAAGCAGCATGTGGATCCCTTGCACTGAAGGACTGCTGTACAACCACTGCGATGTCCTGATTCAGCAGCCTTCGGAAAATCTCGGTTGTGTGGGCAAGTTTTGGGGTTGTGTCTGCTATCGTCTCGAGCTCAGTCCGAACCTGCTCAAGATCTGCAAGTATCGACTCAAGCCTTTGGGCATTGCTTCGAGTGGCACCGCGCTCAAGAACGACTGCAAACGAAAATTCGGACTCATCGTCTCGACACATGTCATGACCGCGCTTGAGTAGATCAACCAAGATGGTGGCTGGATCGATGTCTATTAGGGACTTGAGCCACCCATGTATATGGCGTTGATCGAACCCATGATCGAGTAGGTGTGCTACAAGTAACCGCGCTGTTCGCTCGACCGATTCGGGAGTTAGAGCACCGCTCTCCGTGTGCTGCCGCCAACGTGCGAGATAGTCACGCTTCGAGCGTGCCGCCAGCTCTCGGATTTCCCGCTCCAGGGGAATCTGGGAAATGGCTTGGTTACCTGTAGGGAACTTCTTAGGACTCAGCTGACCCAGTTTTGTCGCGAGCATTGCTCTGAGGACGTCAGAGCCCATTCCGACATCGCCCCGTACCTGTTCCTGGGTTCTTTCGATCAAGTACCGTTGGGCTTTCTCGTTGGCGATAGCACCGTCCCAAGTGGCGTTGGTGCACTCGAGCACCTCGTCGACGGCGTGGAGAGTTCCCAACAGCCACAGGGATCGGTGCCACGGGGAGCGGACATCGATCAACTCCAGCATCCGCTTCACAACCCTCAACTGAAGGGCATTTTGATCGACGGGTGTCATGGCATACACTCCTATGTAGGTACTGACCTAAAGATCTGACAGACGGGAGCCGCCCTTTGGGGCCGCTCCCGTCTTTACTTAAAGAACATTAGCCGGGTAGGCGATGTGGGTTAGCTGTTGGCAGGACGCACAGCTGCGTCAGCAATCCTACGAATTTCAGCTGCTGTCAGCTCAAAGGAATCACGAGTACCTCTTCGGATCATGTCGTGCCAGATGGGGTTGAACTCCTCGAGCATGCGCTCGTACATCCCCACCATCGGGTGATGTGAGTTGCCCCTGCCATGGTCTTTATCGAAGTACTTCGCCAGGCTCTCCCATTTGCCTTGTTCTATAAGGTGCCGAGCGAAGGTGAGAAGTCGACTTTCTCGACGATGATTTAGATCGAATCCTCGGAACCGCACTGTCTTCTCAACCCCAGCGCCAAGCTCATTACGAGCCGGCAAGCTGAGGCGCTCGTAGGACCACTCAAGTGATCGGAACATATCGAGTACGTCCATAACCAATCCCGTGTCACGGCGCGACATTTCCGTCTCTATAGCTACAAAAACGTCGTCGTATTGTTCAGCGAAGCCGTTCTCCAGAATGGCAGCTCGTGCCAGCTCTTCAGCTGCCCCCCCGTTATCCGCTTCACCGTCGAGCCGGGCGAGGATTCGGTGCAGTAAAGCTAGTTGATGCCGTTCTACCGTGGTCAGGGAAGATGGGATTGGGGCCTGGCCTGCTCGAGCCTCTTCGCTTCCGGTGCTGCTCTGGACCAGAAGATTAGCGAGGGTGCGCCGCGCCAAGTCGCTAAGATTTGTGCCCTGAGCTCGAGCAATTGCGGTCAGTTCGGTATGAACTTTGTCATCCAAACGCAGGGTCATTGTCTTGTCCACGGAACAAGCGTATGACATACGCGTGTTACATACAAGTAGCACAAGGAGATCTCAGCGGTGTCTTCGGAGATTGGCAGCTGGATGCCGCACAACATGGCTTCCTTTTGTTGCGAGTACGGCAGCAAGGCGCGTCGTTGTCGCACTTCGAAGCGCGACTAAGAAAGCGGATTGAGTCTCAGGCGCGAATCCATCCCACGGTACCTCTCACAAATGGATCCTTTGATAAGAACGGCGGACTTGGCTGTGGACGACGATTCCAATTCGCGGATTTCCGACACCTCATCTATCCAAACAAAGTGTCTCACTAAGGTATTCTCAGAATCATCAACATTGGTCCTTTGATAAGACGGAGAAGTGATGGCACGCCTCGGATACGCCCGCGTCAGTCTGGCTGACCAGAACACCGATCTGCAGATCCGTGAACTGGAAGAGGCTGGGTGCGAACGAATCTATAAAGACCAGGGGATCAGCGGGACCAGGGTAAGCCGTCCAGAGTTGGACCGGATGCTGGACCGTCTCGGTCCAGGGGATGAGGTCGTGGTGTGGAAGCTGGACCGTTTGGGCCGCAACACTAGACACTTGCTCGAGCTCTTAGATGACTTCAAGGCGCGAGGCATCAGGTTCTGTTCCCTAAGGGACGGCATCGCCACCGACCCCGCCAGCGAGGTCGGGGGAGCGATGGCCCAGGCGATGGTCACCATCATTTCCGCGTTTGCCCAGCTGGAACGAGACCAGCTTTCCGAACGCACCAAAGCCGGCATGGCGGCAGCAGCTGCAAACGGAAGGAAAGCAGGGCGCCGGGAGATCACCACAGACCACGAGAAGGTCAAGAGAGCACATGAACTGAAAGCCCGAGGCCTCAAGCCATCTGACATCGGAAAGATCATCGGAGCCAGCCGCGCGACCGTCTATCGGTACTTAGGCATGGACTCCTGAGGCCACAGAGTCCCGGAAGTTGTCTTTGAGACTGCCGCCCACGGCACATCTTTTGGGATAACATCCGGGACGGAAATGTTACGAAGTGGCCAGCTGTCAGCGGCGCGGCAAATCTCCAACCACATGGCGATCAAATCCACGGGGGAGTGTTTCGGTTCTAACTGATTCCATCAGCTGCTGGGCAGCGTCCCACTCTTGGGTGCTCCACCTCTAGAGGCTAGGCGCCAACCCATCCCGTAAAGGCGCCGATGGCAAGTGACTACGCTGGGTCCGGGAGGCGGTCGAACAAGCCGTGGCGCTCTAAAGCATCCGCGAGGGACTGATCGTCCTCTTCGTCTGACCAACGAACGGCTTTGACGCCGAAGATGGTAGGAGCATCCGGAGCAATGATGAGGATCTCGCTAAGCCTTGCAAGCTGTTCCGACACGTGAGCATTCCAGACAGGCTGAATGAAGATGCCTAGCTCGGTGTGACCATGACCAGCCACCAGAGTGAGAGTGCTACTTGTAGAAAGGCCATCGACGATGTCTCCTGCATAGACTCGAGGAAAATCAACCTTGCAATCATCGGGCTTGACCCGTTCGATAGCCGCTTGCACGTCGTCCAAGTAAACCGCAGCTACATGCTTTCTAGCGATTTTTGAACCGACGATCTTTCCTCGTTCCCTCCCCTCTGCTTTGTTGGCAGGCTGGTTGGCAACGTCAGGTTCTCCGGGTACGTGACCGTTCTGCTGAATGTACAGCGCCGTCCTGTGGAGGTTGGCCTGTTGAACGATGGGCAGCTCAACCCTATAGAGCGGTTCCATGAACAGCTTCATCCGGTTGTCCAAACGGGACAGCCCAAAAGGCACGACTTTGCCGGGATCAAAGACCTTGGCCGCAAACTTGATCAATTTGGCCAACTCGCCGAGGTAGTCGTCTCCTAGTTCTGCAAAGGGCTGCTGTTGGGAGAAGTAGTTACGGGCATCACGAATGTCGGAGTACTGCTCTGAACCGAACTTCATAATGAGACCGATCATGAGCGGAGCCAGCCTCTCCTGCTCTGCTGATCGCTCCAAATGGTCTGGGTGACGCGCAAGCTTGCCCGCCGTCTCGTATTGATTCTGAAGGCTCTTCAGCAGCTCTCTGGCCTTGGCTGCGTTCAGCTCAGGGCTGGTTCCCCTTCGCGCGCTGTCCTCGTATGTCTTGGCCAGGCTCACGTCGGATGCCATCTTCCGTAGCTGGCTTGCGAAGGCTCGGGCTTCTGAGTCGGCCGCTACCCTGGCGACCTTACGAGCCTCCGCGGTCGGCGTTATGAACCTTCCGACCAGATATGCAAGGGCGAGGCCGCCTACGAGCGTGCCAACCATCGCCCACGCCCAAGGTGGCACTGCCTCGATCATCTGGGCGGCAGGTATCGCCGGTGGGGATGGAGACGGGGTGACGAGCGCGAACGGTCCTATGGTCATGAACAATCCTTCATGGTGCGAAGCGCGGCATTGGTGCACACCGTCGCGGGAACGGCTAATCCGACACTAGAAATAGATATCCAGGATTATACGCACGTATCCAATAAACTGGATAGTGGTCTATAGTGCTTGATATGGAAAGTGCGTTGAACCCCTACTCGCCTGGCTCCGGCCGACGGCCCTTTGAGCTCGTCGGACGCCAGAGCGAGGTAGATGCATTCGATCTGTTGTTGGCAAAGACACGTCAACGCCGACCGGACCGTGGGATTGTTCTCCATGGGCTACGCGGCGTGGGCAAAACCGTTCTGTTGAATGAGTTCCGGCGGCAGGCTGAACACGCGGAGTTCATGGTCGTGTTCCTTGAAGGTCGAGATGCGGAGGGAGGGCCGGATGCTGTACGGGCGAAGCTCGCTCGCAATCTCCTTCAGGCGGGGCGGAAACTTAACCGCCGTGGCGCCGGCGCACGGCTCCTGACGGCCCTAGGCAGCATCGCCTCGTTCTCGGCAAAGCTTGGTGTGACAGGGATCGATATCGGCGTGAACCTCAATCACGGACGCGCTGACTCTGGATCGATTGAAGTGGACCTCGAAGAACTCATCGAAGATCTCTGCCTCGCCTTGGCGGAGAAACGTTCGGGCTTGATCTTCATCATTGACGAAATGCAGGATCTAGACGACGGACTCATTGCGGCACTCCTCAGCGCCCAGCACCTGGCTGGACAACGAGAATGGCCGTTCTACATCGCTGGAGCCGGGCTGCCCAATCTTCCTTCAGTCCTGAGTGAAGCACGCTCCTACGCTGAGCGGATCTTCAATTACCGCAGCATTGGAGCCCTCTCGAGAGAGGCCGCTGAAGCGGCGCTGGTTGGCCCGGCGGCACGCTACGGGGCGACGTTCATCCCGGCAGCCAAGGATCTCCTCCTCGAAGCGTCAGGGGCATACCCTTACTTTCTACAGGAATACGGATACGCCGTTTGGGAAAGCGCTCCAGAAAAAACAATCACCCTCGCCGACGCCAAGATTGCGGTAGAAATCGGCCGGGCCCAACTGGATCAAGGATTCTTCCCTTCTCGCTGGGAACGGGCCTCCAAAGCTGAGAAAGACTTCCTTAGGCTGATGGCGATGGATGGCGACGAAGGTTCCAGTACCAGCCAACTTGCCGAACGGGCGCAGAAGAAACAAAGCTCCATGACGATGACACGCGCATCGCTGATCCACAAGGGAATTATCTTTGCCCCAGCGCTCGGGGTCGTGGCCTTCACTGTGCCAGGCATGGCTGATTACATACAACGTCTGCACGAATAGCTAAGAGCGAAGACAACGCACAGCCAACTTGCCGAACGGGCGCAGAAGAAACAAAGCTCCATGACGATGACACGCGCATCGCTGATCCACAAGGGAATTATCTTTGCCCCAGCGCTCGGGGTCGTGGCCTTCACTGTGCCAGGCATGGCTGATTACATACAACGTCTGCACGAATAGCTAAGAGCGAAGACAACGCACGCAAAGTCACGTAGATAGCATGGGGCATGCCTTTATCACCATCGCCTTTGCCGAGTCCGTCTGCCCAAGAAAGGGGAGACGCAGCTGACTGGCTCACACAGACGCTGACTTTTCTCAACGCAGAGGGAAACAGCTCCTGGATGCACACTCTGCTGGACGGTCTTGTGAGTGCCATTATCGGCGCACTCGTGGCCCTAGCGGTTGTGTTTTGGACAGTTAGAGCGCAGAACGCAGGAATAGCCGAGCAGCTGCGGACTCAAAGCAGAGAGAACATTCGTTCACGTGAGCATGCAGCTGCTGCCGAGCTGTTGCGCACGCTCAGAGCGATTCAAGACACAGCAGGTAGAAGCCGAGTCTCTAAAGATGCTGAAGGCAAAAAAGATACCAACGTTCCGGCGATCCGCAGTGAGCTACAGCCGCTTTACGCTGAACTGCGCATCGGTTTGGAACGGCTGCGACTTGATTTAAAAGACGAGGATGATGATGTCATTGATTCTTTCGGCACTTGGACGCGAGACCTTGAACATCGGATCTGGTTCTACATGGAGCTTCAAGACAGCTACGTTGACAACCCGCCTGAGAAGCGGCCGCCAGGTACGCAGTTCGTGGATCTGCGCGAGCAAATGGTTTCGATACTAAGCACTGTTGAGTTGATGACGCGACAGATAGTGGCGTACGTCCGCGCCGACGACGAGGCTAGACAGGGAACTACGGCGCTTTTGAACGAAGCACGCGCCTTCGCCGCCGATGTGCAGTCTGGCAAAAAATCTCAAGTCGATTACTACAATAAGTACCTTCGCCGTTCCGATGATCCTGCGTAGGACGGGTAGTTTGAAGCCCAAAAGGCCCGCTCGGTGTTTCGGTGACGTAGGAGGCTGGTGGGGGTCGAACCGAATGGTTTTACACCACCTCGAAGGCCAAAAAGCTGAAGGCGGCCCGCCGGGGGCGGAGCTGAAACATGTCCACCCCAGAACGTGCCGAGCGTGACCGAGTTGCAGGACAAAGGAAGCACTAACTGACATCTGCTGATCTCCTTTGGCTCTAATGCCGTCCTAGTCAAAGGGCGCAAAGATGTGATCCAAGCCTCCCTGCACTAACTGATCCAGCGTCCCATCCTCGCGTGTCCCACTTCTAAGGAAATGGGACACGTCTGAAGCGGACGCCATACTTGCTGCCGGATCCCGAGACGAGTTGGTTGCACGTCGGACGAGGAATGGCTTCTAAGGTGCCGGGTTGCTGAGCGATTGCGAGTCGGGACTGCCGTGGCTTAGGGCTGGTCCATTAGGACTTTGAGGGCGGCTAGGGCCTTCTCGTCGTCTCGTTTGAAGATCAGCGTCAGAAGGGGCACTGCGAACCGGGCGAGGCCGCCCACGTGGAAATCTACATTGCTGGTGAGTCGACAGGTGCCGGCGCCTGTGGGCTCTACCAGATAGGAAGCGACACCGGTCATCTTGCCCGATGGGATCTCGAAGGCGACGAAGCGGCCAGGCTCGTAGGCGATGAAGCGGTTGCGGGCGACGACTTTCATTCCCGCGAATCGCCGCGTGAACTCATGTTCAGTGCCAACGCGGAGAGGACCCGGCGTGATGCGCTTAATATCGTCGATGCCGTTCTGCCATCGGGTCGCGTTCGTGTGGTCTGCAACGAAGTCGAAGACCTTTGAGGCCGGAGCCTGCAACTCGGTGCGCATCTCCAGCTGGAGCCGATTCATGACGTCCTTTCCAAGGCGCGGACGCACGCCATGGCGTGCAAGTCCGGTTGATTGCAACGGGACGAGCGAATCCGCGGCTGGTGCCACAGCCCTGTGTGGGATCGACGAGGCGAGGGCTAGAACAGTCACGAACGACGCGGCCAGGACGGCAACCCACGCGCCGCGGGGCTCCGTAAGAGCGAGTGCAGGGCCGGCGATTCCGGGCCCGGCCAGAGCGAGGGCGGCAAGGAGGGCTGCGCTGGTGATGCCACAGGCCAGCCTGCTCCAAAGCGGACCCCGGCGCGATACAGCGTAGCCTCCACCGACTGCCATCAGAGCCACTGCGATCGCTCCTCCGCCAAGGCCCTGAGTTAGAAGGGCAGGAACCGCGCCGGGGAGGAGCATTGGAGCTATGGCAAACGCCAATGGTGCCAGAGCCAGCCAGCGCCAATGCTGTCGTCCGCCGGTCCGTCGGAGGGCTTCCGCCCAGCCTAGAAGTCCACCGGCAACGGCACCGGGAAAAATGAGTGCGCCGAATGTTCCCCACCAATCGAAAGTGGATGCCGGACCGGCGAGCTCCACCATGTATCCGCGGAAACCGGCGGCCCAGGCAATCCCGCAGGTCGTGCCCAGTGCGGTGAGAGTCACCGCTTGTCTGCCAAGGAAATGGCTGTTCATGATGGCCTCGTTAGCTACGGTGCCAGAGAGGGCGAGAAAGGATGTTGGGTCGACTGCCGGTGAGGACGGTCTGGGGGTTCTGGGTTTCCACGACACGGCTCTAATCTTGAAGCAAACTAGAGTGCTGCTCTAGTGAGATACTCTAAATATGGACCCGGACACACTGCACGTCAAGAGCACTCGCAGGCAGAAATCGGAAGCCACTCGGCGCAAGATCATAACGGCGGCGCACCAGGAATTTATCGCCCGAGGATTCCACGGGGCCACCATGGCCGGCATTGCCGCCCGTGCCGGAGTAGCTTCGCAAACCGTGTACTTCGTGTTCCACACCAAACCCGAGCTCATCAGTGCCGTAATTGACTCCGCCGTCCTGGGCGAAGGTGATCCCCGCCCACCGCAGGCCCAACCGTGGTGGACATCGATGATGCAGGAACCCGACGCTGCTGAGGCATTGCGGATCTTCATTCGTGGAGCAGGCCCCTTATTTGCGCGCGCGTCGGCTATCTCGGAAGTTCTTCGCGCAGCCGCCCTGACCGATAACGAGGTGCGCCGAACGCACCAACACCATGAAAACCTTCGCAGGGACGGGTTCGGACAGGTCTTGGAGATACTGGCGGAAAAGGGGCCGCTCCGTGCTGATCGGCCCATCGATCAGCTCACCGAGGCGTTCATGACTGTCTACGGTGACAGCACGTACCACCAGCTCGCTGTTGAGCGCGGCTGGAGCCACGACCAGATCATGGCATGGCTCTGCGACGTCCTTCCAGACATGTTGCTCACTTAAAAGAGTCCCCACCTACCCGCCGCCCTCCCAGCGAACTACAAGCTTAGTGTGGACATAATGCGATCGGAGCTTCGGTCAACCGCTATTTGACCGGGGCTTCGCCAATTCGGGGACCAAGCAACTAATGCCAGGGTCTGCTGCTGTCGCTACCCGGCGGAGCCGTCCCATGACTGGCCAAACAGGAGCGCACGACGGTGCGACAAGCGGGCTACCTGCCCATATCATCATGGCCAGGCGCTCTGCGCTGGCGATCCGTGCCCCCAAGCTCTGAATCCACGACTATAAGTGCATATCCAAAATGCTGGATACTGCCTTATAGTTCTTGATATGGAAAGTGCTTTGAATCCGTATTCGCCCGGTTCGGGGCGACGGCCCTTTGAGCTGGTTGGGCGCCAGAGTGAGATCGATGCCTTCGATCTGCTGCTGGCCAAGACCCGGCAGCGACGGCCCGACCGGGGGATCGTCCTGCATGGGCTTCGCGGGGTGGGAAAAACGGTGCTGCTGAACGAGTTTCGTCGGCAGGCCGAACACGCAGAATTCATGGTGGTTTTCCTGGAGGGCAGGGACGCTGAGGGAGGGCCGGAAGCCGTTCGGGCCAAGCTCGCCCGGAGCTTGCTGCAGGCAGGGCGGAAGCTGAACCGCCGCGGTGCGGGGGAACGGCTCGTGGCGGCGCTTGGCAGCATCGCCTCCTTCTCCGCGAAACTCGGCGTGACCGGCATCGATATCGGGGTCAACCTCAACCACGGCCGCGCCGATTCCGGGTCGATCGAAGTGGACCTGGAAGAACTGATTGAGGATCTCTGCCTGGCGCTGGCGGAGAAGCGTTCGGGCCTGATCTTCATCATCGATGAGATGCAGGACCTGGACGAGGGACTCATCGCCGCTCTCCTCAGCGCCCAGCACCTGGCCGGCCAACGCGAATGGCCTTTCTACATCGCGGGCGCAGGGCTGCCCAATCTGCCCTCGGTACTCAGCGAAGCGCGCTCCTACGCCGAAAGGATCTTCAACTACCGCAGCATCGGAGCTCTGTCGAGGGAAGCCGCCGAGGCAGCCCTGGTCGTCCCGGCCCGAAGGTTTGGGGCATCGTTCGTACCCGAAGCCCAAGACCTCCTCCTGAGCGCCTCGGGCGCGTACCCGTACTTCCTGCAGGAGTACGGCTACGCGGCCTGGGAAACAGCACCGGAAAAGACCGTGACCTTCGACGACGCCAAAATTGCGGTGGAAATCGGCCGCGCGCAACTGGATCAAGGGTTCTTCCCGTCACGCTGGAAACGGGCCTCGAAGGCTGAGAAGGATTTCCTCCGCCTGATGGCGATCGACGGTGATGAAGGATCCAGCACCGCTGAACTTGCCGAACGGGCGCACAAGAAGCAAAGCTCCATGACCATGACCCGCGCATCCTTGATCGACAAGGGGATCATCTACGCACCAGCACTCGGTGTCGTAGCGTTCACCGTGCCGGGCATGGCTGACTACGTCAAACGCCTCCATGAATAAGACGAGCGCAGGAACCGGGACCATTGCAGGTGGGAGGTTGCGGTGGGGAATTCTCCTGGCTGTTACCGCGCTGGTCCTTGCCGGGGCCGGGATCTACGCGGTGGGAGCGTACCAGCGCTTCGAGGAGAGCCGCAGGGCGGCCTCATCGGTAGAGGTCACGGCAGGCCAGCCCCTCCCGGGGGTCCCTTTCGTTCTTTTCAGGAACACAGCCGATGGGCAGGGGTATGGCAATGCGGCCACGGTGCCTCTTTCTGCCCCTGGCGGCACGCGTGCCGTCAGTGACCAGGCCTGCGACCGGGTCTATGCCGCTGCCGCCACGGTGGTCTGTCTCAGATCCAACCGTGGTTTGGTGACTACTCACGAAACATCTGTCCTGAACCGGGAATGGCAGCAGGAGCGTTCGTGGCCTGTGCCCGGCATTCCGAGCCGGGCGCGTGTCAGTGCGGACGGGTCCCTGATCGCCACCACGGTGTTTGTCTCCGGCCACTCCTACACTCAAGCGGGGTTCTCCACAGCAACCGAGATCACGTTGCCCGGCGGCGGTACAGGAAACCTCGAAGACTTCGCACTCATCGTGAACGGCGAACGGCTGCTGGCCAGTGACAGGAACATCTGGGGTGTGACGTTCGCACCCGGCCGGAGTGATGTCTTTTACGCCACGGCCGCGTCGTCAGGGCGGATCTGGCTGGTCCAGGGGAGTATCGAGGCCAGGACGCTGACGGCCATCCACGACAACGTTGAGTGCCCGTCGGTGTCGCCGGACGGCACCAGGATCGCGTATAAGAAGAACGTCGGCGGGCCCTTGGCCGCGCATTGGAACGTGGCGCTGCTTGACCTTGCAACCGGCACCGAAACGGTGCTTTCGGAGAAACGCAGCGTCGATGACCAGATTGAGTGGCTGGATGATCAGACCCTGCTGTATGGTCTCGCGGACGACACCACAGAAGGCGACAGCAACATCTGGAAACTGCCAACCGATCCCGCCTCCCAACCGAGCCTGTTCATCGAGCACGCGTGGTCGCCGAGTGTGGTCCGCTGACGTCCGGCCCGGAAACCGGGGGAGCGGACGGACGTCAGCAGTCTGAATGTCCTTCCACGCCTCAGCAGGTTCCCAGCAGGCCGCACAGCAGGCCGCCGGACTGAGTGGGGCTCGGCGAGGGGCTGGGTGACGGGCTGGCGGTCGGACTTGGGGAGGGAGTCGCTGTCGCCGTTGCGGATGGGGCCGGCATTGCGGTCGGGGTAGGCGTGGGCGTTTGGCCGGGCGTCGCCTGTGCCTGTGCCGGTGCCGCTGCCGAGTAGAGGACGTCGACGAAGTAGTTCGTGGAGTTCCACGAGTTCGTGGGTGCAGCACCGCCGGAACCGTACAGGTAGCGGCCGTTGTTGGGCCCGGCGGCGGTGAACACGCCGCTGGCCCAGGTTTGGGAGAAGAACGCAGGCGTGTAGGCGTAGCGGCCGTTGGGCGCCAGATAGGACACGACGTACGTTTCCCCCGGAACTACGGCTACCGGGGAGGACAGCATCGCGGTTTGCCAGCCGTTCGCTGTTTCATTCGCGAAGGTCACTTGGGCCAGCCGCGTTCCCGCGGCGTTCCACAGGGAGCCAACATGGGTTCCGGTGTTTCCGGTTCCCTTGTAGAACCGGATGCCGGTGACATTGCCGGCTTCGGAGACCGTGAACGCCGTCCCCAGTTCAACCGATGACGCATCATCGGAGGCCGCTGTCTGGGGTTGGAGTTCCCCGAAGATGGAGACTTGGACAGCATCAGGGTCGGCAGTGGTGAATTGCCAGGTCGTGGTCGGCAGCGTCTGGCCCTGACGGGATTCGACGTTGCTGACGGTGACGGAGATGGCGGTGGTGCCCGGCAGGACGGCCGCCGGGGTGAACGTCAGGGTGCGGCCGTCGGCGGACAGGGCAGCACTGCCGTCAACAGGTGCCCCGTTCGCTCCCAGCGTGAACGAGGCACCCGGCTTGATGGCGGAGGAGAGCGTCAGCGCTGGTTTGACATCAACAGGGACTCCCGTGGCGTCCGGCGCAGGGGACCGGTCGGTTATCGTCAGCGGCGGCACGGCGGCCATGAAGACCAGGTCCACCAGGTAACTCGCCATCGAGGCCGTGCCGGGGAAGTCTGCGCTGTAGCTGAACGCGCCGGAATCCGGGGCCGTGCGCAGCGGCCCGCTGGCGAATCCGTCCCCGAAACCAGCCGGAGTGTAGGAGTAGGTTCCGGCGGGAGCTTTGTACGCCACGACGTATTCGGTGTTGGCTGTGATGTCGACCGGTTGGCTGAACGTTGCTGTCTGCCAGCCAACACTGGTTTCGTTGGTGAAGGTGACGGTGGCCAGAAGCTGCCCGCCGGCTGTGTACAGGGAGCCGGTGTGCGTGCCGGTGTTCCCGGCGGCCTTGTAGAACCGTACGCCGGTGACCTGGCCGGCGGTGTCGCTGGCGAACCGGACCCCCAGGGTCAGGGGCATGCCGTCGTTGACCTCCGCGACGGTGGGCGATACGGAGTCCTGATACAGCGTGCAGGGGCACGTCCCGGGCGTCCTCGGGGCAGGGACTGTGGCAAACGTCCAGGAAGCGTTGCTCAGTGGTTGCCGGGACACAGCGGTTGCCGTGACGGTGGCTGTGTACGACGTCCCGGCCGCCAGCGGCGCCGCCGGGCTGAACGTGACCTTCCTCGTCTGAGGGTCGTAGCTGGTGGACCCGGGAACGGTTGTACCGGTAGCGGCTTTTACCGTCAGGTTGACGCTGGATGCCTCAGCCGGTTCGGACAGTACCGCACTGACCTGGCTGTCCAGCGGAACGCTGGACGCGCCCGGATGCGGGGACTGGCCCGTCGGGGTGAAGGCCGGTGGTGGGACCATCACGATGACATCGACCAGGTAGCTTGCTGTTGATCGTGATCCCGGAAAGTCGCCGCTGTACGTGTAGGCGCCCGCATCCGGGCCAGCCCGCAACGGACCAACGCTCATGCCCGAACCGAATCCATTGGCCGTAGCAGAATAGGCGCCGGTCAGTGACTTGTAGGACACGATGTAGTCCGTGTTCGCAGCCATCTGGACCGGTTGGCTGAACATCGCTGTCTGCCACCCCGAGGCGCTCTCATTGGTGAACGCCACCGTGGCCAGTTGCTGCCCGGCCGCCGTGTAGAGGGCACCGTTGTGGGTGCCGGTGTTTCCGGCCGATTTGTAGAAGCGCATGCCTACTACTTCACCGGCGGAAACGCTGGAGAACCGTACGCCCAGCGTCAAGGGAACGCCGTCCTGAATCTGAGCGATGCCCGGCGTGACGGAGTCGTCAAAGAGGCTGCACGGGCAAGATCCCGGAACGGGCACTGTTGCCCCTGTTGTGAATGCCCAGGTCCCGCCTGCTGTCACCGGACCACCGAGGGTGTCTGTTCCGGCGAGCGTTGCGGTGTACTGGGTGCTGAACGTCAGTGCGTTGTTCGGGGTGAAGGTTGCCCGCCGGGTGGGTGGATCGTATGCCGTCGTGCCGCTGACAGGGCCGTCGGGGGACTGCAGGGCAAGCTGGACGCTGGAGGCGGTGACGGGTTTGGAAAACACGGCACTGACCTTGGTGTCCACCGAAACGCTGGACGAGGACGGGAACGGCGTGTGCCCGGAGACCGTCATGGGGCTGCTGTCCACCGTGCTGAACAGGGCATCGGTGAAGTAGTTGCCGCCGTTATAGCTCGACGTCGGGAATCCGGATGAGGTGGTATAGACACCGGCCGGCTCGGCCCCGAAACCCCCGGCCACCTTCAACGGGGCGTCCGTGGCGCCAAAGCTCGCCCACTGGAAATTCTGGATCGAGTACCGGCCGTTCGGCGCCCAGTAGGACACCGTATACTTCTGGCCCGCTGCGACGGGAACGGCCTGGCTGAACAGCACGGACTGCCACCCGGAGGGGGTCTCGTTCGTGAACGTCGCCGTGGCCAGACGCTCCCCGGTGGAGCTCCACAGGGACCCGGTGTGGATACCGGTGTTGGCCGCGCTCTTGTAGAAGCGGACACCGGTGATGAACCCGTCCACCGACGGCGTGAAGCGCATCCCCATCTCGTACGCGCCGCCGTCGCCCGAGTCCGCGACAGCGGGAACGGTTTGACCGAAGACGCTGTAAGGGCCGCTGAGGGCCAGGTTCCTGGTGGCGGCCGCGCCGATGTTGGCGCTGTCATCAATGGCCCGGGCCTGGATGGTTGCCGTAGCCAGACCCTTCTGGATGTACGTGTACGTCCAGTTCTGCTTGCCTTGGGCGGGGTGCCACGTGGCGCCGCCGTCGGTGGAGACCTCGACGCCCGCCACAACACCGCCGGTGTCGGCCGCGGTTCCGGTGACGGTGATGCTGGTCCCGTGCGGCACGGTCGCCCCGTCGGCGGGGGCCGTGATCGCTGCGGTGGGCGCGGTCCTGTCCGTGCTCGGGACGGCGGCAACCAGCCCGGCGGCCCGGGTGGCGGGTTGGGCGCCCATGTCGGCCAAGAGGTTGACCTGGGCCTGCCGCATCCTCGGGTCGGCTGGTGCGCCGTCGCCGTCGTGCACCTCGTCCAGGCCCCAGGTCCACTGGACGCTGCCGGCAGAGAACACCAGCGCGCCGCTGGCGGCACGGTAAAGGGTCACATGATGGGTTGTGGTCCCGGGAAGGACGGTGTTGCCGAAGTCCTGAAGGTACTGGGGCACCTCCCCGACGGTGGTGGACAACCGGACCAGACCCGGTGGGCGGAACCCGTTGTCGAGGTCTTCGTCGGACTCATATCCGACCGTGTGCGGCGCCAGCGCCGCCGAGGAACCGGCCGGCAGCGAGGCCAGAGACGTGTTCCGCCACAGCCTGGTCTTGCCTTCCTGCGAATCGACGGTCACCGGCAAATCGGAGTAGTTGGACATGTAAATGGTTCCGGTCAGCCCGTTTTCGGGCAGCCCGCCGCCGTTGGCCTGGGCAGCGAAGCGCGGGTCACGCCAGGTGCCGGTCCATTCGGGGCTGGGGTCGATCTTTTCGTTGGCCCAGGTTTCCTTGTAGGAGGTCAGGGTCCGGCCAGCCGTACCGTCCACGGGGGAAGGCTCGAAGCGGGTGCGCCAGTACCCCTCATTACCTGAAAGGAACTGCAGGTTCACCCCGGCATCGCGGGCGGCGGTGATGTTCGCCCGTTGCTGGCCCGACCAGTATTCGTCATGCCCGACCGAGAGGAAGACCCTGTGGTTGAGCAACTGGGCCCCGCTCCGGTCGGTGTCGAGGCCGCTGATGTAGCTGACGTCATAGCCGTTCTGTTCCAGGAACCGCACCATCGGGTATTCGTTGGCGAAGAAGAAATCCCGGCCGTCCGGCCCGCCCCGGGTTGCCACCGGGCGGTTGTAGCTGACCTTGTACGCCCGGCCGTTCACGCCCTGATAAAAGTCCGAGCCCCCGTAGGAGTTATACGCCTGCCAGGACGGATCCGAAGTCTGGAAAACAACGTCCGAACGGCTGCCGTCAGCGCGCACAATGAAGGTGATGTGGCTTTGCCCGCCCGTGTCCGGCCTGGTCAGGAGCGCGACGTAGACACCGGAGACGGCCGTGGCCGGCACCTGCCACGTAGCCGACACCGCCCACGTGCCGCAGTCATACAATCCCGTGCTGAGGTCGTTCAGGCACTGGGGCTGGTTTTGGCGTAAGGCAGACGGGGTCACGTCGGCAACCTTGCGGGCACCGTCGCCGCCGTACCAGCCGGTGCGGTAGATCGCGATGGTGTAGCTGGGTGCGGGTGTGTCGATCTTGAAACGGACCGGCTGCCCGGCGTTGACGCTGATCTCGGTGGAGAACCCCTGGATGCTGTCATCGCCCGGGCCGGAAATGTCCCACTCCGAGGCCGGGTTGCCGGGCTTGGAGTTCTCGCACACCACCGGATTGACCACAGGATCACACGGACCTGCCGCGAAAGCCGCCGGAACCGTGAACGGAAGCAAAGCGGCAACCAGCATCAGGACCAAGGGCACGACCAAACGCTTCAGGACTGGCTGCGGGGTGGCTGAAGGACCGGACATAGGAACTCCTGGAGTGGACACGCCTGTTGCGAGATGAGGCCGCACTGTCCGCGCGGTCCCTGCTTGCCGCTCCCCAGCCAGGGTCAAACCAAGATCTTCAGTTATGAACACTCAGGTACTGTGCTTGGCTCGTCGTTCCGGAAGAACTGGACCGGATCCGACGTCAGAGCTAATCCAAGCCCAACGACGGATCATCGGAGCGAATCCGCCAAGTAACCCTTGGGACGCAGTGTAAAGGTCCGCCCGGCCGCCTCACAAGGCCTCCCCGAACAAACCCACACGCTGAGGTACTCCCAGGCCCGGCATCCGAGTCGAAACCGGCCATGACTCCACCCAACCATCGTCCTTTGCCACTCGCGGGGGAGCGAACCATCCGCGGGGCATTTCGTGCAGATCTTCCGGTTTTCTCGCTGCTGCCGCGACCCGGGGATCACCCGCCAGAACATATGAAAGTATGTTCATATATTGTTTTGCGGTTGAACCGCAGCACCCATTCTCTGAGGAGCCACGTAACCTGATGATTTCCCATACCGACTCGAGCCTGCCCGCGGCACCGGCGGAGGCCGCCAGGATGCCGATTGGAGCCCGTCGCCTCGTGCTCATCGGAGGGCTCTGCATTCCCGTAGGTCTGGTTGCCGGCCCGTACCTTTTCGGACTGCAGCTGGTGGCAGTTGCGGGGGCCGTCGCGGTGGCTGTGGCCTTGTCCTATCGGCGGGGGCCGGTATGGTTTTCCCGCTGGTCCTGGCTGGCAGCGGCAGCCGGTGCGCTCTGGGTGATCGCCACGGTCGGGTACTGGCTGAGCATCATGGCTGCCGTGGACGGTACCTCGGCGCCGTCCAGCCTACCGACGGTGTTGTTCTATGTAGGTTTGGCAGCCCTGGGAGTCATGGCTGTGGGTACCATCGCGGGCTGGATCTCACGCTTCCTGGCCGATCGGCACGCCCACGCCCCGGCCGCAGGGCAGTAGCACATCCGCCCCTGGGCCCGGGGATCAGTTCCCCGGAGCCCAGAGACGGGTGTCCTCAGATTTCGTGCGGTTCGCTAAGCTCCCGCGCCCTTATCCCTGCGCCTGCGGATGATGAAGAAGGCAGCGGCGACAACCGCAAGGATGGCCGCGGCAATGCCTACGGCTACGGGAGCGTTGCTGTCGTCGGGTTTGATCTGCTCCGGTGCCGTTTGGGCCGCCGGCGCAGGGGTGCTGGTGGCCGTTTCCGCGGCCGTGGTCGGCGCCGTCGATGGTGTGGCGGCAACGGCCTGGGCAGGATCCTGGACGGTGAAGGAGTAGTTGCCTTCGATGGGGTGCCCATCGGAGGAAACCGTGCGCCAGAGGACCTTGTAGACGCCATTGGCTCCTGCAGTGATGGCTGTGGAAATGGTCGGGCCCTCCACGGTGACCTTGCCGTCACTGAGGGTCTTGCCCGTCTCATCGGTGACGGTGATGACGCTCAGGTTCAGCTGCTCTGTGTCCAGAGGAGGCTCCGAGAGCGTCAGGGACACGCTGCCGGGGGCTGCGGTGACCGTGGTGTCCTTCGCCGGCACGGTGGATTCCAAGGCGTCGTGGGCCAGCGCCGGCGTGGCGGCGAAAGCCGGGATGAGGAAGGCAGCGGCGATAGCCAGCCGGAGGCGGAGGCGTCGGGGATTATGGGGTTTCATGATGGATTCTGCAATTCTGCTGGAGCTAAAAAAGGGGACCGGGCAGTGGCCGGGACGTCCTGAAACACATGCTCAGTACGTGCCGGCGAACGCGCACAGCGGAGGTCCCCGCACGGGCGGTCGGAGCAGAACCTTCCACCGCAGAGAGAGGGTCTCGGCCGCAATGAGCGGAACATAACGGCACCCCGGGATTGCAGACGGTTCAAGCGTTTCCACCAAGGGCCGCAGCCAGCCCGCCAAGGCCCACAGTGCGGATTCCCCCCGCGCCATCAGAACAGCGGTAACGAGAACCGCGGCCACGTGCATGCCGAGCATTCCGAGGCTGGCATCTGCGCTCAGGTGGTCATGCGGCGCCCCCGCGGCGACGCTTCCCGTGCCGCCGGGCAATCCACCGTGGTGGGCGACGGCGGGTGTGGGCGTCCCGGGTCCGGACAACGCCGAGAAGGCCAGGTGCAGCGTCGCCTGACCAATGCCAAGATATGCGGCCAGGGCGGGGGCCGTCATTTTCCGGCCCGCCAACATTACTGCCGACAGCGCAACGACAGCTGCCAGAGCGGTCATCACCGGAAAGGCCGGGAGTTCACCGCCGGCCAGGACATGCGCTGCGACCGCCAATGTCAGGACCGTCACCGCAACCGCAGTGGCTCTGGGGATGCGGAATGGTGCACGCGCAGAAGTCATCGCGCACCACTCCTTTCGGGGAAACTATTTGTTCTACGTTATGTAGAATGCCGATGTTGGGGCAATAATGCCCGGTACACCTGTGCTGCTGGCCTCTATTTTGCGGCGTCTGCGAGCAGCTGCCGGAATTGTTCTTCGGTTTGCAAGGTCAACATTTCGCCGTTGAGGAAGAACGTCGGAGTTCCCTTGACCCCGAGAGCGGTGCCGTCGGCGATGTCTTTCTTGATCCGTTCCTTGGTCTTGTCATCGGCCACGGCGGCGTCATAGGCTGCCAGGTCCAGTCCGAGATCCTGGGCGAAGGTGCGGAACAGCGGCGCCTGGGACTCGGTCTTCTCGCCCCACTGCGGCTGGGTTTCGAACATCTTGGCATACATTTGCTCGTATTTGCCCTGCTGGGCGGCGGCTTCCACAGCGAGGGCTGCGGTGGCTGAGTTACGGTGCGCCGGCAAGGGGAAGTAGCGGTTGACGAAGGTGATCCGGTCACCGAATTCCTTCTTCAGTTCCTCCACCAACGGCTGTGCGGCAAGGCACGCTTCGCATTCGAAGTCCAGGAATTCCACCAGCTGGGCTTTTTCCGTGGTTGGAGAGGTGACGCGGTGGCTGTCGTCGCGGACCAGTTGGGCTTCTGCGGCGGCAGCCGGCGTCTGGGCGGCCGGGGCGGGCTTGTTCAGCGTGAACACTGTGTACCAGATCACCCCGACGGCGACGAGGACGGCCAGCAGGACCCAGATGAAGACCCTGGCTTTCTTGGCGGTGTCCATGGGAGGGGGAGGGGTTTTGGTTTGTGTCATCAGTGGTGGATGCTTTCCTGGTCGCGGTGGGAGGCGGGTTCGATCTGGAAGGTGGAGTGTTCGACGCTGATGTCGAAGTGCTGGGCCACGCAGTCCTGCAGGTCCGCCAGAATGCTGGCGGCATGCCCGTCGGTCATGCAGTTGTCCTCGACGGTGACGTGGGCGGACAGGACCGGGGTTCCGGAGGCCACGAGGGAGGCATGAAGGTCGTGTACGTCGATGACGTGGGGCAGGGCCAGGATGTGCTCCCGCACCTTGGCCAGGTCCAGGCCTTTGGGCGTGGATTCCATGAGCACGTTCACGGTGTCGCGGAGAAGTTTGAGGGTGCGCGGGATGATCAGCACGCCGATCAGCAAGGACACCAGGGCGTCAGCCTGAAGCCATCCGGTCAGAGCAATGATGATGGCGGCGGCGATGACGGCGACGGACCCGAGGGCGTCGTTGAGGACCTCCAGGAAGGCTGCCTTCATGTTGAAGTTGTGGTTCCGCCCGGAGGCCAGGATTATCAGGCCGATGGCATTGCCGGCCAGACCGATGATGCCGAACCAGAGCATGGTGGATTCGCCGATTTCCGGGGGCTCGAAGAGCCGTCGGATGCCTTCGACGATGACGAAACCGCCGACAGCCAGCAGCAGCGCGGCCTGCCCGGCGGCGGCAATGATTTCGGCGCGCTTGTAACCCCAGGTGCGCTTCAGTGTGGCCGGTTTCAACGCCAGGGACGCGGCAATGAGGGCGATCAGCAGCCCGGCCGAGTCGGTGAACATGTGGCCGGCGTCGGCCAGCAGCGCCAGGCTGCCGGTCAGCGCGGAGCCGATGATCTCGGCAATCATCACCGTGAAGGTGATGGCAAAAACGGCGATGAGTTTGCCGCGCCGGGAGGTTGCCTCGGCGGCGTGGTCGTGCTCGTGACCGCTCATGAGTGGACCTCCAGAACGTCGGCGGAAACGGGGCCGGTGGTGGTGTCCTGGTCGCATTCGGGTTCGGCGCAGCCGCAGATGGTGTCCACGGTCAGGATGGTGCCCAGCAGGTCATCCAGCGCGTGGGCCAGTTTCGCGTCGGCGAGTTCGTAGCGGACCCGGCGCCCTGCCGGCTCCGCGGCGACCAGGCCGCAGTCCCGCAGGCAGGCCAGATGGTTGGAGAGGATCTGGCGGCTGACCCCGATGCTCTCAGCCAGATCCGAGGGGAACGCCGGACCGTCCTTGAGCTGCAGCAGGACCGCGGCCCTGGTCGGGTCCGCGAGGGCTTTCCCGAACCGGGCCAACACGTCAATCGTGGAAAGTATGCGCATACCCGTTATGTTACAGAATTTCTTGGATTCAGGAAGTTCTGTACTGATTCTTTTCCACGCTTTGCCCTGACTAGCCGTTGCTGTCATGGCCCCGGTTCCTGGTGTCGCGTTCCTCCAGTTGGGCGAGCATGGCATTGTAGGCGTCCAGGTCCGCATCGTTGGTGCGGATAGCCGCCCTGTCACTGCGCCGCATTTCGCGGGCGTCCGAACGTGACCACATGACGGCCACGCCAATGGCAATCAGCAAGGTCGGGACTTCGCCGATGCCCCAGGTAATCGCACCGGCCATCTGCTGGTCCTCCAAGGGCGGGGCGCCCCATTCACGGCCCAATTCGGTGAACCACTCGGGTTGGATCAGGGTGGTTGACCCCATCAGCGTGACGCCGAAGAAGGCGTGGAAGGCCATCGTGGCCAGCAGCAGCAGCAGCCGGAGCGGGTAGGGTGCGCGGCGCGGGACGGGGTCGGTGCCGATCATCGACAGGACGAACAGGTAGCCGGTAATCACGAAGTGGACCGTCATGAGTTCGTGCCCGACGTGCTCCCTAAGTGCGAAGCCGAAGGCGTCGGAGTAGTAGAACAGGACGATGGATCCGGCGAAATTGGCGGCGACGAACAAGGGGTGGGTCACGATGGCCGCCACCCGGGAATGGATCAGGGCCATGAGCCACTCGCGTGGTCCGCGGGACCCGTCGCGGCGGGGTGTCAGTGTCCGCAGTGCCAGGGTGACCGGGGCTCCGAGGACGAGGAAGACCGGAACGACCATGGTCAGGGCCATGTGGTCGAGCATGTGGGCGCTGAACAGGATCCGCCCATACACGGACGGCCCGCCCGAGGTGAAGAACACCAGCGCTGCCAGGCCCACGAGCCAGGCTACGCTGCGGATCCACGGCCAGCTGTCTCCGCGGCGGCGCAGACGCTGCGCCGCGCGCAGATAGAGGTACGCGGCGAACACGGCGAAGGCGATCCAGAGCCAGTCCGGCCGCCAGATGGTGAACCAGCGTTCGGGTGTCAGTTCCGGTGGCAGGAGGTATCCGGTGAGAATCTCCGCGGGCGTCAGGGCCGGCCGGATGTCTTCCCCGGCCGGTGGCGGGGTCCGGCTCAGGGCGGCGGCGAGCCCGCTGACGGCGCCCATGATCAGCAGTTCCACCACAATGAAGCGCCACAGCAACCGGTTGGCTTGGCCGGTCCGGTTCTTCACGCTGAGGGCGGGAATAAGCCTTTTCCGGTGCAGGTATCCGATGGCCCCCAAGGCGATGGCCGCCGTCGTCTTCGCGATGAGCAGAACCCCGTAGGGGGAGGCAATGCCGGCCGGCAGCTCGATGCGGATGGCGGCATTGATGATTCCCGAAGCCACGACGAGGACAAAGGCGAAGCCGGCCAGGGTGGAAAACCGTTTGAGGACTTCTGCGGTGTCTTTGCCGAAGGCCGTCCCGCCCACGGCCAGTGCGATCAGGCCGCCCAGCCATAGGCACACCCCGACCAGGTGCAGACCCAAGGAGTTGATGGCCTGCTCGTGATCGTTGCCGCCGGCGGCGTGGCCGATCAGCACCACCGGCACCAGACCGCCCACCGCGAGCAGGGCTGCGGCGGCCAGCCCGGCGCTGGAGCGCACGCCAAAGGTCAGGGTGGCAACGACCGCGGCGATGATGACGACCCACAGCCAGGCCGCGCCGTTGGGAAGCTCAGTGATGTAGGAGACGATCTGGGCCGCGAACTCGCGGCTGCCCGAAACCGGCACCCCGGCAATATCGGCGAAGCTGAACACCAGCACCGCCCCGGCCGAAAGAGTCCAGACCAGGCTCGCCACCGAGGCCAGCACCATGATCCGGCTGAACGCCGGATGCTCATCAGCGGCCGCGATCTCCGCCGCGGATAGGTCCGCCGTGCGGGACCCGGATCCGCGGCCCTTGCGGCCCCGCAGTACCGGCGGCACGATGAAGGCCGCGAAGAACAGGGCGCCGATGGTGGCCGCAGCTGCTACGTTCTGCACTGTCTGGGCCACGCCGTAGCCCCACCGGACCAAAGCGCCGGGATCCCGGGTTTCCGCCGGCAAGGTCCCCCTGCCGTAGGCCGTCGCCACCAGGACCACGATCACGGCGATCACGCCGGCCGCGGCCAGCCACCGCAATTTCGGCGAGGTGGTTGGGCTGCCGCTGGCAGCGGGGGCTTTCAAAGCCACAATGGTTCCTTAACGCTGGTCCCGTACCTGCCCCTCCATGGCCTGGGAGTCAGGCGGCGCCGATGCAGTCCGGCGCCATTCAAGATTATCTGTAGAGTTGTTCAGACGTTAATCGGTGGCCGACGGACACCTTCCGATCCAGGCAGTACGGCCTGGTCAGGCACGGACCGCACGTCAGAAGGCAAATGCGACGCATTAGCAGGTAGAGGTAGTCTTAATGAATGACCGGAACAGCACAGGCAACGCCGACGCCCAGCCAGCCGGGCAGCGACTGCGCCGTTCGGCTGGTCGATGCCGAAAAGGTCGAGGCCGTCCGGTCCCGAATGCCAGCGGACACGGACGTGACGGATCTCGCGGTGATTTTCGGGCTGCTCTCGGACCCGGGACGGGTCAGGATCCTCATCGCGCTGCTCGAAGGGGAGATGTGTGTGTGCGATTTGGCCGCCACCACAGGGTTGAGCGAATCCGGTGTTTCCCATGCGCTGCGCCTGCTGCGCGGCCCGCGGGTGGTGCAGGTCCGTCGGGCCGGCCGGATGGCCTACTATTCATTGGCCGACTCGCACGTGCGCATGCTGCTCGATCTAGGTCTCACGCACGTCGGACACGCCGGTCTGGACCGCCTGAAAATGGTCAGCAACAACTAACTTACGCCCCTGACCAGGCCGCCGTGGCCGGACGGGGTCACTGATATGGGTGAGCCTGGAGTAGAGGGCCCGGTATGGCTCCCCTCGTTGCCGCCTTCGCTGGGGGAGTATCTCGCACCGAACCTGCAGCCTGTTCCCCTGATCCCTGCCCTGACACTGCTGGCCGCGGTCCTCTACCTCGCCGGCGCGATCAGTCTCTGGCGGCAGGGCCGGCACTGGTCCCCGATACGCACCGCCTCGTTCCTGTTCGGCTGCCTGGCCATCATCGTCGTCATGGGAGCCGGAATTGAAGGGTACGGGCTGCGGATGTTCTCCATTTTCATGTTCCAGCAGCTGACCCTGATGATGGCTGTCCCGCCCCTGCTGGTCATAGGATCCCCCGGTACCTTGCTGCTGAGGGCGACCCCGCACAACCTGCTGGGCCGGCCGGTCCTAAAGCTTGCCCTCTGGGGCCTTCGGTCGCGTGCGGGCCGGTGGGCCATTCACCCGGCCTTCATGGTGCCGCTGTTCCTGCTCAGCTTCTACGGGGTCTATTTTTCCGGGCTCGCGGACCTGCTGCTGCCGAACTGGTATGGCCATGTGGGGCTGGAATTGTTGTTCCTGGCCGCGGGCATCCTCTTCACGGTGCCGCTGATTTCCGCTGACCCGCTGCCGAGCAGGCAGACACACTTCGGCCGGTTGTTGGACATCTTTGCCGAGATGCCGCTGCATGCCTTTTTCGGTGTCGTGATCATGATGGCCACCGCGCCCATGGTCAAGTTTTTCGCCGCGCCGCCGGAGAGCTGGAACGTGGACCCCATGCAGGACCAAGGACTGGCCGGCGGGCTGGCCTGGTCCTACGGGGAGCTGCCGGGAGTGCTGTTGTTGATGTTCATCCTGGTTCGCTGGCAACGGGACGAGGCCCGGGGCTGGGTCAAATCCGAACGCAAGGCTGCGGTAGCGGGGGACCCTGACCTGGACGCCTACAACGAATACCTGCAACAACTGGCCAACCGCCCGGTGCGCCGACGATGACATTACCTGACACTTCAACACCGGCCGCCGATCAGGCGCAGCACCCCGTATTGCCGGCATTGGGGCCCTGTGGGATGCTGCGCTGGGCCTGGCGGCAGCTGACCAGCATGCGAACGGCCCTGTTCCTGCTGCTCCTGCTCGCAGTGGCCGCCGTGCCGGGCTCGCTGTTCCCGCAACGATCAGCCAATCCCGCCCTCGTTACCCGGTACATCAAGGACAACCCGGCCTACGGGCCGGTCCTGGACGTGCTGCAGATGTTCGATGTCTACTCCTCCGTGTGGTTCTCAGCCATCTACATCCTGCTCTTCATCTCCCTGATCGGCTGTGTCGTTCCCAGGGCCCGCACCCACTACAAAGCCTTGCGCTCCCAGCCGCCACGTACCCCAAAACGGCTCTCCCGGCTGCCCGAGTATGGCACCTTGATCCTGCCCGCTGGGGACGGGATCACCGCGGCCGCCGCGATAGCGGACGCCGCGGACGTGCTGAGGAAGCGCGGCTACCGGGTCGAGGTCAGGGACCGGGATGGGCTGCGTCCCTCTCTGGGTGCCGAGCGTGGGTTTTTGAAGGAGGCCGGCAACCTGGTGTTCCACACCTCGCTGATCGGGGTGCTGGTGTGTGTGGCCATCGGCGGGATGTTCGGCTATCGGGGACAGAAGATCCTCATCGAAGGCGGCACTTTCGTCAATACCCTGGTCAGCTACGATGCCTTCACCCCGGGAATCAACTTCAACACCGCCTGGCTGGATCCTTTCGCCGTCACTTTGGAGAGCTTCGAGGTCCGTTTCGACAGGGAATCACGCCAGCAGTTCGGCCAGCCGATCGACTTCACCGCCGAGCTGAGCACCAAGGACGGAGCGGAGTCCCCGGCACGGGAACAGACCCTGAAAGTCAACGAACCAGTCTATTTCGGTGAAACCGGGGTGTTCTTGGTCGGCAACGGCTACGCCCCGGTCGTCACCGTCAAGGACGGCACCGGGAAAACCGCCTTCAGCGGTCCCGTGGTGTCCATCCCCAACGACGGGGTCTACACCTCTTCGGTGGTCCTCAAGGTCCCGGACGCCGCACCATCCCAGCTGGGCTTTGTCGGGTTCTTCCTGCCCTCGGCCATCAAGAACGACCAGGGCGTGTCCTACAGCTTCGACCCCGATCCCCTGAACCCGCAGCTGAGCCTGAACTCGTACTACGGGGACCTCGGGCTGGACACCGGAGCGCCGCAAAACGTGTACGTCCTGGACGTGGCCAAGCTGACCCAACTCAACGGCAGGGACCTTCCCGCCGGCGGCATCACGCTTCAACCCGGTGCAACGTACACGCTGCCCGAAGGCAAGGGAAGCATCAGCTTCGACGGGCTTAAACGCTACATCGGGGTGGATGTACGCAGTACCCCCGCCCAGGGCTGGGTGCTGGTATTTTCGCTGCTGGCCGTGGCAGGGCTCATGGTCTCCCTGTATGTGAACCGGCGCCGGGTATGGGTCCGCGCCGGCACCCACGTGGACGGCAGGACGATGGTCGAATACGGCCTTCTGGCCCGCGGAGAAGACCACCGCCTAGCCGCCGAGGCGACGGCGATCCGCGCACTGTTGGCACGGCAATGGCAGCTCCAGGAGGAACAGGATGGCGTATAGGTTCCTTCTGTCCTGGCGTTGGGCGGGTTGGCTGCTGCTGGCCGCATTATTCGCCGCGGCATGCATTGGGCTGGGGAACTGGCAGATGGAGCGCCGGAATCAGACCGTGACCGAAATCCGCAGGGTCCAGCAGAACTACGACAGAACCCCGGTGCCGTTCCAGGATGCCCGCGCCTCCTTTGACGTCGCCGACCCCGACGCGAAGTGGAGAACGGTTGTAGTGTCAGGGCGGTACCTTGCCGAGGACCAGAGAATCATCAGGAACCGACCCAACAATTCCGTTGCCGGATACGAGGTAGTGGTGCCGCTCCGGCTTGCTTCCGGTGAAACGATCGCAGTCAACCGGGGCTGGCTGCCGATCGGCAACACCCGGCCCGGGTACCCCGATGCCGTGCCCGCACCACCAGCGGGAGAAGTCTCGGCGGTCGTACGGATCAAACCCTCCGAGCCCGATCTGGGTCGTGACGCACCCGAGGGCCAGTTGGCCAGCATCGACCTGTCCTATTACGCGAGCCAGCTGGGGTACCCGTTGCTGGCAGGCAGCTACGGGGTCATGGCCTCGGAGTCCCCGCAGCCTGCCACAGTCCCGCAACCACTCGCCCCGCCGGCCGTCAAGGAAGGCTCGAACCTGTCCTACGCCCTGCAGTGGATCACCTTCGGCGTCTTGGCCTTCGTGGGTTTCGGGTACATGGCACGGCAGCAGGCCCGCATGCACCGTGAGGAACGGGACATGCCCGACGAATCCGCGGAGACCGCAAGCACCGCCCAGCAACCCCGTGCTCCCGCCCCGCGCAAACGCTCCCGCGTCGAGGAAGAAGACGCCCTGCTGGACTCGATGGGACTCTGACCAGGCACGGCAGGCCCGACGGGAGAGGGTGCCCCGGAACGGCTAGGGCATCCCCGGCCAGGCGGAGATCACCCGGTGTGCCGGGAACGATCCCATGGCCGGGATCGTTGACCCCTTAGCTGCAAATCTGAAGATACGGTCAAGCGTCTCAGAACAGCACCGAGCCGGGCGTCCCTGACCGAGGCCGACAACCCCTAAGTCACGAAATTGTAACGATGATGCTTTGCAGCTACTATTAATTCAGGTTTTTCTGTATTGAGACCCTTGATGCCCCGCGCTGGACCCCGCCGGGGGCATCAAACGACTATCCCTTTTTGACGGCGGGGGTGGAGGACCCAGAATCGGCAGCAAGCCTGCCTTGGGGTGAAGCCGTGATGTCGGTGGCCTGAAAGCCGCCGGGCACGGCCGGGCATTTTTCCTTGGCCCGAACCCGACAGCTAACTTCGCAGGCGAACCGAAAGGATCCCCCTTGCCTTCTGTACCCCCCCATGGCCGCCGCCGAAAACCAACCTCCGGATTCGCGCCCCGCACGGCCGTCTCGATGAAATCCCCCACTACCGGCCGTCACCGGCCCCTGCCAGAGGCAGAAGCGCGGGGGAGCCGGCGCAAACAGGTCACGGCCGCCGCTACGCTGAGCGTCGCCGCGCTGTTGACCGCAGCGCTCACTGCCGCCCATGCCGGGCCGGCCCCCACCAGCACAGCCCTCGCGGTGCAGGCATCGGGGACGGCAGCTGCCGGCGCGCCCGTCCAAGCCCCCGTGGGGGCTTCCATCAGTTATGAACGCCCGGCTGTCACCACACAGCAGGCACCGTTGCCGGTACCGGCCAAGACCCCCATAGCTGCTGCCGGCGCGGCCGCGCCGACGACCCCGGCGGCCTCCCCGGCCGCTGCCGCGGCCCGGTTGGGGGCGCCGCTGGCCAGCATGTCGGTCACTTCTCCGTTCGGTATCCGCACCAGCCCGATCTCGGGCACCGGGGAGCTGCACACCGGCCTGGACCTCGTGGCAGCCTGCCAGGTAGCGGTGTTCGCCGCCGGAGCCGGGACCGTCGTGGAGGCCGGATGGTCCCCCTACGGTGGCGGGAACAGGATTGTGGTGGACCACGGCAACGGCCTGAAGAGCACCTACAACCACCTCGCCGCCATCGAAACTTCCGTGGGCGCGACCGTAACCGCCGGCCAGCGGCTGGCCGCGGCCGGAACCACCGGCAACTCCACCGGATGCCACCTGCACTTCGAGGTACTCCTGAACGGGCAGACCGTGAACCCGCAGGGATGGATGTAAGCCTCGCCCATCGCCTTGGTTGTCAGGGTCAGAGTCCTGATGTGCCCAGGAAGACGTGGCTGAAGGCGAAGAAGATGGTTGCGGTAACAGCCACGTAGAGCAGCGCGGTAATGATCCAGCCAAATTCGCCGACAACGCGGGCCGCGCCGGCGGGTACTTTGATGACTCCATGGGTGATGTTCCGGGCCGTGACCCAGACGAACAGGGGAATCATTGCCGCCCAGACAATCATGCAGAAGGGGCAGAGGATGTGGATCGAGTACAGGGCCTGGGACCATAGCCACACGACGAAGGCAAACCCCAGCGTGACACCGGCCTGCAGCCCGGCCCAGTACCAGCGGGCGAAAGTTGCCCCGGAAAGCAGCGCCATGCCCGTGGTGATGATGACGGCGAACGCCACGATCCCGATGAACATGTTGGGGAATCCGAAAACGGAACTCTGCCAGGTCTGCATGACCTGGCCGCAGGAAATCCAGGGATTGACGTCGCAGACGGTTTTGTAGCCTGGGTCTTTGAGTACCTCGAGTTTCTCCAGGACCAGGGCGCCGGAGGCGAGCCAGCCGATGACGCCGGTGATGACCAGGAGCCAGCCAAAGGGCTTGTCGCGGGTCATGCGGGGAATATCCGGCCCAAGCTGGGCTGCGACTGAGGCAGCGCCAGGGTCTGAGGTGGTCACGTTCGCGGCGGATTTCGCGGTGCTGGTCATGGCAGAAGTCCTTTAGGTGGTCTGGTGGCGGGCTTGGTATTCATGATCCCGCAGCTGCGGTAGTGATCAGTGCCTTCAAGGTTCCTTTTTGCGAGATCCCCAGGATCCGGGCACTGACGCGCCCTTCAGTGTCCAGGACCAGGGTGGTGGGCACTGCACGGGGCGGGACGTACTCGGTCATGGCGAGGAGGATGCCGCCGTCGCTGTCATCGAAGCTGGGGTAGTCGACCTTGAAGGTCCGTTCGAAGGCTTCGGCCGTCGCGGCGTCGTCGCGGACGTTGACGCCGTAGAACAAGACGCCTTGGTCTTTGAATTCGGTATGCAGGGCGGCCAAGTCCGGGGCCTCCGCCCGGCACGGAGCGCAGGCCGCGTACCAGAAATTGAGGACCACGACCTTGCCCGCCCAGTCCCGGGCAGCAACCTTCTCCCCACTGAACAGCCGGCCCTCCAGAGACACCCGGGCACCGCGTGAGGCGGGCGGGTATTCGTTGACCGACCCGTCGCCGGCGATGTAGTTTTTGTCGTCTCCGGCCTTGGCCTGCTGGGCCAGATCGTCCGGGGCTGCACAGCCGGCGAGGGCAAGTACTGCCGCGCCCATGCCCAGGATGGTGCGGCGGCCGGGGCGCCGCAGCGGTCCTGGTTGGTTGATCATGCTCTCAGTCCTTGCTTGTTGTGTCTGTGTGCGGGGTTGCGGTGGCTAGATGTACTGCCCGGGCAGTACAGCTAGACGGGCATCAGGAACGTCCCTGCCAGGTTCTGCAGCTGGTAGATCCATTGCACCCAGACCCCGGTAACCATCAGGATGCCCAGGAGGATGAGCATGACGGCGCCGCCGATGTTGACCGCCCGAATGTGCTTGCGGACCACGGTCAGGACCTTTGAGACCCAGTTCAGGCCCAGGGCCACAAGAACGAAGGGGATGCCCAGCCCCAGGCAATAGATGAAGGCCAGCAGTGCCCCGCGCCAGGCGCTGCCCGCGGTGACGCTCAGGCTCAGCACGGCGCTGAGTGTCGGGCCCATGCAGGGGGTCCATCCGAGACCGAAGACGATACCCAGAAGTGGGGCGCCGGAGAGTCCGCCGCGTCCTGGACTCTGGAATTTCCGGGTTTGCTGGAGCCAGGAGAACCGTCCGAGCAGGACCAGGCCCATGATGATGACCACCACGCCCAGTCCCCTCATGAGCGGGTCCTGCCAGCGGATCAGCCAGGAGCCGATGGCTCCGAAAGCAGCCCCGTAGAGGGTGAAGACGGCGCCGAAACCCAGGATGAACAGTGCCACCCCCGAGAGGACGCGCCGCCTGTTCCGCGGCTGCGTTGGGTCGGTGAGCCCTGAGACGAAGCCCAGGTAGCCGGGAACCAGCGGCAGGATGCACGGAGAGAGGAACGACACCAGACCTGCTGCGGCGGCCAGGGGCAGCGCCAGGATCAGGGCCCCGGAGGTCACCGTCGAGGCAAAGTATTCACCAATGTCCAACGATTCAGTCCTCGTCCTTGCGCGCGGCGGGGAAGAGTATTGTGCCCAGAATCAGCAGGCCCACTCCGCCGACGACGAACACGTCAGCCAGGTTGAAGGTCGGGAACCATCCGGTATGCAGGTAGTCAACAACCCCTGCCCCGTCCATCCGGTCCACGAGGTTACCCAGGGCGCCACCGAGAAGGAAAACAGCGCCGGCGCGGGAAAGCCTGCCGAACCGGGGGACCGCACGGAACAGGAATACCGCCAGCGCTGCGACGATCACTGCCGTCGCAACGACCACCACCCATGGGGGCAAGGTCGCGCCGAGGCTTAACGCCACACCGGTGTTATAGCCGAGCTTGAGGTTGAACAGACCGAAGTCCAGTACCCTGCCATCACCTATTGTCTCGACCACAACGGTCTTGACCAGCAGGTCAACCGCCGCCAAGGCGAGGGCGCCGAGCCCGAGGACGGCCCGTCCTGTCCGCGGCCGTCGGGTGCTCGTGGCACTCATGCGGAAACCCGGGAAGTGTCCGACAATACCGGTGTGGGATTTCCCGTCCGCGATGCCTTGATGCGGCCGGCGCGGACGCCATTGCCGATCACCACGATTTCGGCCAGTTCGTGGATCAGAACAACCGCGGCCAAGCCGAGGATCCCGAACAGTGCCAGCGGGATCAGGACCGCGATCAAAAGAAGTGACAAGCCCACGTTCTGCAGCATGATGGACCGGGTCCTGCGGGCGTGGTCCAACACCTGCGGCAGGTGGTTCAGGTCCTCGCCCATCAGGGCGATGTCCGCGGTTTCGATCGCGACATCGGTGCCCATGGCCCCCATCGCTATTCCGGTGTCGGCGGTGGCCAGCGCCGGAGCGTCGTTGACGCCGTCACCGACCATGGCAGTGGGCTGGTGGGACTTCAGGGTCCGGATGATCTCGGCCTTGTCTTCCGGACGAAGGTCGGCATGGACCTCGCTGATGCCGGCTGCATCACCCAAGGCCGCGGCGGTGATCGCGTTGTCCCCGGTGAGCATGGCTGTGGTGTACCCGGAGGCGCTAAGCCGGGCAATAACGTCCCGGGCTTCGGGACGAAGCTCGTCGCGGACTGCCACGGCACCGATGACCTCGCCGGCAGATTCGATGAGGACAGCGGTGGCGCCGGCTTTTTGCATTCTTTCCACGTCTGCGGCCAGCGGGCCGGGGTTGATCCAGCCGGGGCGACCCAACCGAACGATCCTGCGCTCGAATCGGCCTTCCAGTCCGGCACCTGGCACGGTGTCGACGTCGGTCACCTCGGCTCGTGTGGGGGAAGCGGCGAGGATGGCGCGGGCGAGGGGGTGTTCGCTGCGGGCTTCCAGCCCGGCTGCGAGGGCGAGGACCTCTTCGCGGTCCGCGGTGCCGGCAGTAGAGACATCTATGACTTCTGGCTTGTTCCGGGTCAGGGTGCCGGTCTTGTCCAGGGCGATGGTGCGGATCTTGCCGAGGGTTTCGAGGGCGCCGCCGCCCTTGATGAGCACACCGATACGGCTGGCCGCGCCGACGGAGGCGACGACGGTGACAGGGACGGAGATCGCCAGCGCGCACGGGGATGCGGCCACAAGGACGACAAGGGCGCGTTCAAACCACAGCAGTGGTTCTCCCACGATGAGACCGAAGGCAATGATCAGTGCCGCGGCGATCAGGATGCCGGGGACAAGTTTCTTTGCGATGTTGTCCGCCAGACGCTGACCGGGGCCCTTGCGGGACTGTTCGGCCTCGACGATGTGCACGATCCTGGCCAACGAGTTGTTCTCTGCCGTGCTGGTGACTTCGACTTCCAGCGGTCCGGTGCCATTAATGGACCCAGCGTAGACTTCGCTGCCGGGTCCTGCCTCGACGGGCACGGATTCGCCGGTCAGTGCCGAGGTGTCCAGAGAGGTACGGCCGGTGATGATCTGACCGTCGGTGGCCAGCCGTTCGCCCGGACGAACGATCATCCGGTCTCCGGGAACGAGCTCACCGGGGTCGACAGTGACCTCGGCCCCGCCGCGCAGGACGGTTGCTTCGGCCGGAACCAAGTCCAACAGGGACCGCAGACCGCGCCGGGTTTTGGCCAGCGAGTATTCCTCCAGACCTTCGGAAATTGAGTAGAGGAAAGCGAGCATCGCCGCTTCCTCGAATTCGCCCAGCGCTACCGCGCCGGCGGCGGCGATCGTCATCAGTGTGCCGACGCCGATCTTGCCCTTGACCAGGCGACGAAGGGTGGAAGGAACGAAAGTCCATGCCGCGACCAGCAGCGCCCCGATTTCCAGTACAAGGCGCAACCAGTCCGGCCCACCCGTCAGTGAAAGGATCCACGCGGCCAGGAGCAGCACACCAGCGATCGCTGCAGCCCTGATCTCTTTGATCTGCCAGAACCCAAGCGCTTCCTCCGCTTCCTCTGCCGCGGTTTCTGGCTTGTCGTCACTGCAGCCGCAGGCGTCACTCATCGAGTGTTCTCCTTCATCAGTTCTACGTTAGCCAGCACGACGCTGGTGCTTCCGTTGCCATAGTTCGGGCAGAGGCTGACCGCGTTGCCGGTCGCGGCAAGCAGGACCTCGGCCTGAGCGAGCATGTCCATCAGTTCCGGACGTGATAGCGAGTAGTACACACTGCGGCCCTGGGCGCGGCCTTCCACGAGGCCACAGTCCCGCAAACACGCCACATGCGCCGAGACCGTCGACTGTGCCAGACCCAACTCCCCAGTGAGGTCACCGACTCGAACCTCCCCGCCGGCCATCCGCTTCACAATGGCCAACCGTGTGGGATCACCGAGGGAATGAAACAAAGCGGCGGCAGGGTCAAGCTCCCCACAATCACCTGAACTAGCAGCATCAATCGTCATATGGCGATGATAGCGTACATTTCCGCTGCTACCGGATCATGGCACCGAGAGCGCCGCACCAAAACAAATCCGTCATGCGGCACCGCGGTTTAGCCTCTCCGAGTCCCAAGAGGAAGGCTGAGAGTGAGGACTGGTTGACTGTGGCTCCGATAAGGGCACCGGCGATGGCCGGACCCCGCGATCAGACCGAGCCCGCGAGCCAGCCAATGCGTGTCCTTGGCCAGCTGTGACGATGGTCAGGCCTTCGGTGGTGTTGTGGATCGCGAAGTCCCCAATCGGGGTGGCACCGGGCGCCGGGGAGCCGACAGCGTAGGCTGATCCGATGCCAGGGCCTTCGTCGGGGTTATGCAGGCCGAGGCCGATGGCGATGAGCAAAGCCAACGTGCTGGGCGGCAAGGCGCTGGGCTACCGGTGCTGCTGAGGTCCTGGTGCCGGCGCATCCATACATCGGCGCCTTCGGGGACAAGTTCTGCGATGAGGGCGGAGAGGAAGCCACCAGTGAGGGTGGTCCTGACTTGTCCGCTGGTTGACGATCCGGCGGTAGACAATGAACTCATGAGGATTGAACTACTCCACATCGATGAATGTCCCAATACCGCTGAAACCCAGGAGCGCCTGGAAGCAGCCCTGAGGATCCTGGGACGTAGCGACCTTCTCGTGCATATGCGGCAACTGAGCTCCGCCTCGGAGACTACGGACACGGAATTCGCCGGTTCTCCAACCATCACCGTCGATGGCAACGATATATTCCCGACCGGCGCTGTCGCTAACGACCTCGCGTGCAGGGTATACGCCACGCCAAATGGACTTGCGGGCCTGCCGACCCTCAACCAAGTTACCGAAGCCCTGAAAACCCATGGACTCTGACACTTCCGGCACATGCTCCTGCTGCGGTAGGACGATGGCCCGAAAAAAGCTTCATGCCTTGGGCGCAGGCACGGCATACATCTGCCGACGCTGCGGCTTGTGGGTTGCCCTACGACTTACTCCGGATCCTTCAGACTCAAACTGACCTTCACGGAAAGGCTTGACCATAGGAAAGGTACATATGGGCGGCAGCAACGGAGCATCTGGCCAAGCAAAAACGCCGAAGGCGACGGACCTGACGGCCGTCGCCCAGGACTACCTGAAGTTGATTTGGTCCGCGCGGGAATGGTCCGACGAAGCGGTCACGGTGGGCCTTGTCGCGGAGCGACTCGGAGTCAGCGCCTCCACCGCCTCTGAAGGCATCCGCAAATACACGGCGCAGGGGTTGCTGACGCACGCCCGCTACGGCGGAGTGGGACTCACTCCAACGGGGGAGGAATACGCGCTGGAGATGGTCCGCAGGCACCGGCTCCTGGAGACTTTCCTCGTAGAAAACCTCGGCTACCGCTGGGACGAAGTCCATCATGAGGCTGAAGTGCTCGAACACGCAGTTTCGGATAGATTCATCGCCAGGATCGATGCGCTCCTTGGTCACCCACGCCACGACCCGCACGGCGATCCGATCCCATTACCGGGCGAACATCTGGACCGGTCCGACGCGGTGCCGTTGAGCGCGGTGCAGCCCGGGGATGCGGTGATCATTCGGCGGGTGTCGGATGAGAGTGCCGAGATGCTCCGCTACTTCGCCGGACATGGCCTCACCCCGGGCACGCAACTCATCGTCGGTGAACGCAAGGCCTTCGCCGCCGGTATACCTGTTCGTCTCGCTGGCTCCGGGAAAGACGTCGCCCTTGGTGGCCAGGCGGCAGCGGCCCTCTGGGTAGTACCCGTGGCCCAAGGTTAGGATGGGCCCGGCTTCCGGGTCCGGGTCTCAGGATTGGCCGCTGAGGGTGAGCGTGATGAGGACGATGTTGAGACCGACGATCAAGGTGGCGCTGGTCCAGCCGGCGATCTTCAGGGCTTTGCCATCGGTGTGGATGCCCATCACGTCACGTTTGCCGGTGAGCCGGATCAGCGGGATCAGGGCGAAGGGGATGCCGAAGCTGAGCAGCACTTGGCTCAGTACCAGGGCCAGGGTCGGTTCGATGCCTGCCCCCAGAATTATCAGCGCCGGTATGAGTGTAATGACCCGCCGGGTCAGCAACGGGATCCGGACCTTCAAGAGTCCGCCCATGATCGTCGCGCCGGCGTAGCAACCGACCGAGGTTGAGGCCAACCCTGATGCCAGCAGTCCGATGGCGAAGATGACGCCGATGGCTGGTCCCAGTGCCGAGGTCACTGCTGCGTGGGCTCCGTCGATGGTGTCGGTTCCCTCGATGCCGCGCAGGCTGGACGCGGCCAGCAGCAGCATTGAAATGTTCACCACACCAGCGAGCAGCAGAGCGCCGACGACGTCGAAACGGGTGGCCCGGATCAGGCGCGTCCGCACGACCGGATCCTCGGAGAACCCATGCCGGTCCCGTGCCAGGGCCGAGTGCAGGTAAATCGCGTGCGGCATGACAGTGGCTCCGAGCATGCTCGCCGCCAGCAGGACCGTGTCGGTGCCCTCGAAACGAGGAACCAAACCGCCCAGGGCGGCTCCGCCGTCAGGGGGATTGACGAACAAACCGGACATGAACCCGACAGCAATGATTCCAAGGAGCACCAGAATCGCGTACTCAAAGGAACGCTGGCCCCGGTGGGACTGCAGCGCCAGGAGCAGCATGGAAGCCACGCCAATGATGACTCCGCCGGCCAGCAACGGAAGGCCAAACAAGAGGTTCAGGGCGACGGCGCCGCCGATCACCTCGGCCATGTCCGTGGCGCCAGCGACGATTTCCGCCTGCACCCAGTACAGCCGTCGCCGCTTCGTCCCGAGCCTTTTGCCCAGGATCTCGGGAAGGCTCATCCCCGTGGCCAGGCCCAGCTTCGCCGATTGGTACTGCACCAACACAGCCATGGCGTTGGCCACCACCAAGACCCACACCAGCAGATACCCGTAGTTCGCACCAGCTGTGAGGTTCGCCGCTACATTGCCGGGGTCCACATAAGCGATCGCAGCAACGAAGGCCGGACCCAGCAGCAGGAGCCGGGACCACACCTTCCGGGGCGCAGGGCGGGTATCAAGAGCGGGTGCAGCCATCATCAGTCCTCATCATCGGGGCGTTCTGATACGAGAATAGAGGAAGTTAGGCATACCGAAAAGTAGTTATTAGGGGAGCCGATAAAAACAGGTTTTAGTTGTCGGCGATGTGGAAACCTGCCGGGGCTTCGACACCCGGCGGGTCGTACTCCGGCGGGCTTCTTGGGCCGCGGGCTCTCGGAGTTCTTCGGCCCGTATCGGGTTGCGCAGCGAGGTTTGTAGACGGCCGGCACGGTCGCTGGCAGCAGCACAACGAGGGACCTGCCGGTGTGACGCAGGCCGGGGCATGCGCTTGCGGGTCATGACAGGGTCCGGCGCGATCCACGCCAGCGGGTCGATGGTGGTCGTGCAGGATAGGCAGGGGGTCGGCGCAGTAACGTCGAAATGAGGGTGGCCAGAAGCGCCGGGCAGGCGTTTTCACAGCGGGGCAAGGCCTCGGCGCAGAGTGGTCGTGCATCCCGGCGTGATGTTCGCATTCTTCGGCGCAGACCCTGCAGGCGGTCCGGCAGCTTCGAGCAGGGACCGGACGATACCGGTATTGGTAGCTGTTTGGCGGTTGATGATGGTCCCGGTCGTTTGGCAGATATCGGCGCAATCGAGGTCTGTGCGGATGCAGGCCGCGAGATCGGCGACCATGTCCTCACCAAGGCACGCGTCTGCGCAGGCGCTGCACGCTTGGGCGCATTCCAAGCTGGCGGCGATACATTCCGCGAGTTTCTCGCTGTCCGTCCCGACAGCGGCTTTTGGGTGGGAACGGATCATCGCGCGGATGTGGTCATGGCCAGCTTCTGTTGTCGGTGGTGTGATGGCCGGCCGACCCGCCATCACACCCACCCTAGCCCCGGCATCTAGGGCACAAGAGAGGCCTACCTGGCCTCTCTTGCCTTGGCAGAACTGAGGCCTCAGGCGGCGTCAGCGGGGCGGTAGCTCGTGCCGCCGTCGGTGGAGACGACGATCCCTTCAGGGGTGGCGGCCCAGATCCAGGGGTTCCCGTCGGCGCCTTTGAGGGCCGCTATGGCCAGGACTTCGCCGTCGATGCGTCCCTTCTTCGTCCAGGTCGCGCCGGCGTCGGCCGAATAGTAGGTGGTCCCGTCGGGTGCAACACCTGCCGCTTCCTCCGGGGCGGCGAAGGCGGCGTACTGGATCACCGGACCAGTCTGGAGGAGCTTCCAGGTGGCTCCACCGTCGGTGGAGCGCTGGATTCCCTCTGTGGTGGTACCCAGCACGGTGTCGCTGTCGGTGTGCCCGGCCAGGCTTGCCGGGGCGAACATCGCCGCCACGGTGTTCCAGGTTGTCCCGTCAGGGCTGCTTCGCAGTTGCCCGTCGAAGGCGATGATCCCGGATTTGCTGGTGGTCAGGGCGTGGAAGTCGGATTCACCCTGCCGTGAGAGTTTCTCCCAGGTCTGTCCTCCGTCCGTGGATTTGATCAGCCCGAGGGGGTTGGGCAGGTCAGAGCCCGGGCCGGGGTGCCCGGAGGCGTAGAAGATGCCGTCCTTCCCTGCGGTGAAACCCATCAGGTCGTTGGTGCCGCCGATCTTGCTGGCAGGCTGTTTCGTGACGTCGAACAGCCCGTCATGGGTGGCCAGCAGTATCTGGCTGGTGTCGTCGTTAACGCTCAAACCGTGGACATGGCCGCTGGGCAGGGCCTTGTCGCTCAGTTCGATGGACGGAGCCGTCGAGGACGGGGGGCTGGCCGGGGTGCAGGCGGACAGGGCGAGGAGCACCGCGGCGCCGGCCGCGAGGGCTCCGGTGCGCGTACGTGTGGAAGTGAGAGATTGCATGGGAGAGCTCCAGGTTGAGTCAGAAGGGTACGCGGAAGCCCCGGGCCTCCCGTCAGGGGGAGAGGCCCGGGACCACGCAGGGTTTGTTTAGAGAGCGGCCAGCAGCGTCTGCATTTCTTTGATCTCCGCTTCCTGGGCGCTCACAATGTCCTTGCTGAGCTGGACAGCCTCGGCATCCCTGCCGTCCGTGGTTTCTGTCCTGGCCATCGTCACTGCACCTTGATGGTGGGCGATCATCTGCGTCAGGAAAAGTTTCGCGGCCTCGACGCCTTGGGCGGTGTCGAGCTTGGTCATGTCCTCGGCGCCCATCATGCCGTTCATGCTGTGCCCGGAGGCCATCTGCGTCGGCTCACCCCAACTCTTCAACCAGCCGGTCATCTTCTCGATCTCCGGGCCCTGTGCCTCCTTGATACGAGTGGCCAGTGCCGTGACCTCGGCGGGGATGTCCTGCTTCTTGAGGATCATGTCGCTCATCTCCACGGCCTGTGCGTGGTGCGGGATCATCATCTGGGCGAACATCACGTCAGCGGAGTTATGGTCCGCCGCCGCGGCCGGGCTTGAGGCGCTGGAGGAGCTGCCGTGGTCCATTCCCGGCATGGACGTTGCGGAGGAACCGGAACCGCCGGATGCGCCGCAGCCGGCAAGGGCAAGCGCTGCGGCGACGGCTGTCACGGCAACAGGCAAGAACGTCTTCGTATTCATGAAATCAGGTCCTTCATAAAGAATTTAGGGGCGCAAAGACGCCCGGAATTAAAGGTGGTGGGTGCATCAGCTACGGAGCGGTCATCCCTGAAAGGGGCTGACGGGCGCCAGGAAGGTCACGGCCGGGCCGGGCCGGGCCGTGCCCGGGCGGACGGGACGGCTACGTTCTGCTGATGGACAACTCACCCGGCGAAGGACTGCCGGGACGGTAGGACCAGGGGGCGCGATCGGTGATGGTTGAGGCCGCGGACTGCCTTGTGATGGAGGTCGTTTCAGTGGGCGCCGGTGCTGCCAGGCCCCCGGTCGCGACCGTGGGTGTGCAGGCGGTGTTCATCGAGTGCTGGCTTGAGCAGTTCCCGGAGCAGGAGCATTGGGCAAAGGAGGCTGCAGGGGACAGTTCCTGCGATGCATGCTCCGTCGATGGGGCCAGATGAGCGCCGTGGCCGGATGCTTTGCTTCCGGAGGCGGGCAGAGTCTGCCCGGCACTCTCCGGCAGGCCCGTGGAAACCGTCGCGCTTGAGTGTTCCGAATGGGTGCCGGTCATGACGTGCATGCCCAGGATTCCGGTGATGATGGCAAGGACAGCGGTCAGAAGTGCTGTCGTGAGCAGGGCGGAACCGGCGATGGTGCGGTGCGTGACCATCCTGGTCCTCCTCCCTGGGTACTGGTTGTTTCTAGGCTACCGGCACCAACGCCTGGTCCTCGTGGGACTGGTGCGTCGGTGCCGGTGGCACCACTTAGGTCAACGAACCTCGGAGGGGTTCAGTTTCACCCGGCGAAGCAGCTGGGCGTTGAGGGCGACCACGATTGTGGAAACCGACATCAGCACCGCCCCGGCCGCGGGGGACAGCACGATCCCGGCGAATGCCAGGACGCCGGCGGCCAGCGGGACGGCGATGACGTTGTACCCGGTGGCCCATACGAGGTTTTGCCACATTTTGGTGTAGCTCGCCCGGGACAGATCCACCATGGACAACACCGCCCGGGGGTCGTTGCCGGCCAGGATCACCCCCGCCGATTCCATGGCCACGTCAGTGCCGGCGCCGATGGCGATGCCGACTTCTGCCCGGGCCAGTGCCGGGGAGTCATTAACCCCGTCCCCGACCATGGCCACTTTCAGGCCACGGGCCTGCAGCTGGGCGACCTGCTTGTCCTTGTCCGCCGGGAGCACTTCAGCGAAGACCTCATCAATGTTCAGTTCCGTACCCACGGCCGTCGCAACCTGAGACGCGTCGCCGGTGATCATGGCAACTTTGATGCCCCTGCTCTGCAGCGCCGCCACGGCCTGCCGGGATTCCGGACGGATCGCGTCCTCAAGACTGACCGCACCCAATATCCTCTCCCCGTCGATGACGTGCAGCACGGCCGCGCCACGGCCCATCCATTCACGGGTTGAAGCGGCCAATGCCTCAGGTTCGGTGAGTCCCAGTTCGCGCAGCAGTGCCGGGCCGCCGACCTGGACAACGCGTCCATCGACCGTGGCGCGCACGCCCCGTCCGGTCAGGGAGGAGAAGCCCGTCGCATGTGGCAGAACCAGGTCTTTGCCCCGGGCAGCCCGGACGATGGCCCGCGCCACGGGGTGTTCGCTGTCGGACTCCACTGCCGCTGCCAGGGCCAGCAGCTCATCCTTGGAACCCTCATCGATAGTGGCCGTGTTCCTGACCTCGGGTTCGCCCTTGGTCAAAGTGCCGGTCTTGTCGAACAGAACGACGTCGATGGTGCGCATCCGCTCGAGGGCGATGCGGCTCTTGATCAGAACCCCGGCCTTGGCGGCCTGCTCAGTGGAGATCGCTATCACCAGTGGAATTGCCAGGCCCAGAGCGTGCGGGCAGGCGATCACGAGCACAGTCACGGTGCGCGTCACCGCTTCAGGCAGGCTTCCGAGCAGGATCCACGCGATGAACGTGATGACACCGGCGATGGTGGCGAAGTAGAACAGGAACGCTGCTGCCCGGTCCGCGAGGGCCTGGGCCTTGGAGGAGGAAGCCTGCGCTTCGGCAACCAACCGCTGAATGCCGGCCAACGCCGTGTCATCCCCAACGGCACTGACCGTGACCCGGACGGTGTTATCGGTGGCTACGGTTCCGGCCACCACCTGCTCACCCACGGAGCGGAGCACCGTCTTGGATTCACCGGTGATCATGGATTCATCGAACTCGGCCCGCCCATCAACAATGGTGCCGTCGGCGGGCATCCGGGCCCCGGACCGGACAAGGACGACGTCCCCGATCTTCAGTTCGGACACCGGGACGGTTTCCACACCACCATCGCTGACGCGTTCGGCCTCATCCGGGAGCAGTGCCGCCAAGGCATCCAAAGCCCCTTGTGCGGAGCCGAGGGCCCGCATCTCGATCCAGTGTCCAAGCAGCATGATCGCCACCAGCAGAGCCAGTTCCCACCAGAAGTCCAGATCGAAGTTCCCGATCCGCAAGCTGGTCGCCCAGGACGCGACGAACGCGACGGAAATGGCCATACTGATCAGCAGCATCATGCCCGGCTGCCGGTTCTTCAGTTCATTGACGCCGCCCTTGAGGAACGGCATGCCCCCGTAGAGGAAGATCACCGTTCCCAGAACGGGTGGGATCCAGGCCGAGCCCGGGAATTCGGGTGGCATGAACCCCACCAGATGCCCGAACATCGGGCTGAAATACACGACAGGGATCGACAAGGCCAGGGTCAGCCAGAACCGGTCCTTGAACATAGCGGTGCTGTGCCCGGCATGCTGGCCATGACTGTGCACCGCGTGATCGCCCCCGGCGTCATGCCCGGCGGGGTGGGCGTGGTGCCCATGTTCAGTCATTGCTGTCCCGTCGGCCTGCGGCGGGGCGGTTGCCTCCAGGTCAGCTTCGCTGACCGGTGAAGGGCGGTGATGGTGATGGTCGTGCTCTGTCATGACGAGCTCCTCCAGGTATGGCTGCGGCTTCGCAAGGAGCGGCGCAGGCCATGTGTGGGTTCGAACTAGTTGGTCAGGCTGTATCCAGCCGACGTGACGGCGTCCCGGATGGCCGTACGTGTGGCTGATCCGGAAACGATCAAGCGGGAAACTCCGCCGGGGACCAGTTCAACGGTTGCTGCGTCGACGCCGTCCACGGCGTTGACTGCTTTTTCAACGCTGGCTTTGCAGCCGCCGCAGGTCAGGCCTTCCAGGGAGTACCCGACACCGGCCGGGCTTTGTTCGAGGGTCTGGCTCGCTTCGGTGGAGCAGCACCCGCAGGCCGACGAGGAGGCGGAAGTGAGGGGCAGTTCGGTACGTGATGGTGTTTGCATGTCAGGTCCATTCAGTGCAGAAGATGCGATGGCGCTGTGGTTGAACGGTTGTAAAGAGGAACCCAAGGGCCTTCCGCGACATACCACTCACTGACAACACCATCAATATACCCCCAGGGGGTATCTAGCGCAAGCGTGATTCACGCCGGCTGCGGGGCAGTGCGAGAAGGTGAGTTGATCCTTCCCGGTGCTTTCTGCAATTATCTGCGTATGAATGCAGATAAGCAGGAGTGCGTGTTATCCCCGGACAGCGACTACGTTGAGCTGGCCGTGGAGGTCTTTTCGATGCTCGCGGACGCAACCCGCGTCCGGCTTATTCTTGCTCTCCGTCACGGCGAGCTGCCTGTGAACGCCTTGGCCGAAAAGACCGGCAAATCCGCAGCAGGAGTATCTCAGCATCTGGCCAAGATGCGTCTTGCCCGGCTGGTCACGACGAGGCAGGAAGGCACCAAGGTCTACTACCGGTTGCAGGACGGGCATGCCTGGGAGCTCGTCGCCGCCGCAATCCATCAGGCCGAGCACACTCTCGGCACCGCACCCCATCACCGCCTCCGCCCCCACACCGACCAGGAAGCGTCAGGACAATGAGCGACCACGCCCACAGCCACCCCGAGAAAGACCACGACCATCATGGACACGGACACCGCGTCGATGGGCACTACGGCGGAGTCCGCGCTTGGATAACGCACCTTTTCACCCCTCATTCCCACGATCCAGCCGATTCCACGGACAAGGTGCTGGAATCCAGCCAACAAGGAATCAGGGCAGTCAAGATCTCCTTGGTCGGGTTGGGAGCGACAGCACTGTTCCAGCTAGTCATCGTCCTGATCAGCGGCTCGGTAGCGCTTCTGGCCGACACCGTCCACAACTTTTCCGATGCGCTCACCGCTGTGCCGCTGTGGATCGCTTTCCTGCTTGGCCGCCGCGCCGCGACCAAAACCTACACCTACGGCTACGGCAAAGCCGAAGACCTGGCCGGACTCTTCATCGTGGCCATGATCGCGCTGTCCGCGATCGTCGCAGCGGTCGAATCCATCCGCCGCTTCGTCGAACCCCAGCCGGTGCAAAACCTGGGCTGGGTCCTCGCCGCCGGCGTTGTGGGCTTCCTCGGTAACGAAATAGTGGCCATCTACCGGATCCGCGTCGGGAGGGCCATCGGATCCGCAGCCCTGGTCGCAGACGGCGTCCACGCCCGCACAGACGGATTCACTTCCCTCGCTGTCGTCGCAGGAGTCATTGGCATATGGCTCGGATTCCCCCTGGCGGACCCCATCATCGGGCTACTCATATCAGCGGCCATCGCCGTCCTTCTCTGGGGGACCGCCCGCGACATCGGCCGCAGGCTCATGGACGGCGTCGATCCGACCCTGACAGCGAAACTTACCGCTGCGCTGGAGGAACAAGGCCACGCAGAAGCTACACCACGGCTACGCTGGTCCGGCCATGCTCTGCACGCAGAAGTGAGCGTACCCGTGAACCAGACCGTCGCAAGCACGACCGAACTGGCCCGGCAAGCCGCAGATATCGAACAGACCGTCCGCGCCGCCCTGCCCAACGTCGGACAGGTCACGGTCGTACCCGGCTACAGGGCACACGACGATCAAGACGAGAGCACCCACGCGCTTTCGAACCGGAACGAATGAGCCTCACGTCATGGACGGCTACGTAATGCTCTGCTTCCTGTCAGGACTCGCGTCCTTGACCGCAATAACATGGCACGTCCGCGCCAGGAGACAACGCCTCCTTAGCCGGCTGCAAGAGAGAAACCGGCAATGGTCGGCCCGCTTCCGGGAGGACGCCGTAAACTCTCACGATTAGGGCACCTCCTCCGCGATCACAGAGTCGAGACCGGCAGAGAAACCGGACCCGGCACAGTTCCAAATGCCCCCCAGCTCAGCAATTCATGCTGACAGTGTGCCAAACCCGGGTGAAATTCAGCTTTGAACCAGAAGAACTGGGCCACCACGTTTCCGAGAACTAACTTTGCCAACAGCTAAAGCCATCTTCACTCTGGCGGCATGACCAGCTCTGACCAGTCGGGGGACTGGGCCGGAACGGAACACACGAAGCCCGAGCGGCTCAGTTTCGAGCAGCCTGCCCCGACGGTTTAACCCCGTGGGCCTGTCAATATCCAGTGAATGTAGCCGTCCCATTTGGGTTCGGCCCAGATCCCGCCCGGGAGGGCATTGGGTCCGGGGAACGTTCTGACGAGTTTCGCCAGGGCAACAGCAACCGGTGGTTGCAGGGCCCGCGGGATGGACTCGCTCATGGAATCTCACTCTGTTCATGCCGGCCACCTGTGCGGCCAACTCTTAGGAGTGGCGCAGAGTTACCACGTCACCGGTTGCTCAACAGAGAAACGCACTGGGGACTCGCCTTTGACCAGGTTCGCTGGTTCAGGGCTCATGACGGACATGGTGATCTGATCGATGAAGTCTTCGATATCCGCTTCGGGAGCACCCTCGCGGGGTTCCATGGGGCCGGGGCGGCCAACTTCGAATCCGGTGATCTCTTCGTTCTCGTCCTTGCATACCAGCAGGGTCTCTTGAACTTCGTTCGCGAAGCCCTCGGCCGTCTCCTGATCCGTGAAGCCCTGGATCTCCAACTCGGCCGTCTTGTCGTCTTTCTGGACGTTCACTTTGAAACCAAGCATGTTGCTCCTTTGAGTGTTGCTGCGTCTAGTAGCCCTGCTGGACCGGCCGTCGCATGATCTGAACTGTGCTCCCGAGGCAGACCGCGCCGGAAGCGATCAGGATTACGGCGGAGGCGACGAGATACCACGTGCCGCCGGTGGTCAGGGCGCAGTAGAGGCCGTATACAAGGAAACCAGTCCCCAAAAGCGCCCAGATCAGCGCTGCTTTCTTCTTGTTCATGGCCCCAGCCTAAAGGACCAGGACCAGAACGGGCGTTCGCTGCGCTTCGGACTGTAAAAGCCTTTCTTTGCCTTACATGTGGCTGGGTTGTTCTCCGTACAAGGCCACTGATCGTAGCCGTCCGGGGGCCCGACCCGTCAACCCACGCAACCGGGCAATCCCACGCGGTCGCTGCGCTCCCTTATTTCGCGGGATTCCCCGGTCACTCTTCGGGGTTGACTGCCCACCCTCGACCGGCTGCGTCAGTGGGGGCCTCGCACGGCGGGGCAGGAAGGAGGTGGCTACATGAGCATCGACGAAGCGATCAAGCTCGCGACTTCGGTCGTGAGCTTGATGACAGCTGTCATCGCTCTACTCTCCATGCGGAACGCGCGCTTAAAGAGCTGTGAGGATTGCCATGGCTGGTCTGGGACTAGCTGGCAGAGTAGGTCCTGGCCGTTCCGCCCCTCGTCGTGACTCATTAAAGAGCTGGCCCTTCACTGGTGCCCTCCGTTTGACCTGTCCGGCGAGGAGCGGGCGGCCGGGTCCTGCCCGGCCCACCCGGTAACTTGATTAGAAGGTTGTCCGCCCTGTTTGGGCGTGACTCATCACAGTGCTGTTCCGAGGTGACCTCTTCCCGGACTGGTTCCGGCCGACTGCGGCCCGACCACGCCCGTTAGAGAGGAAGATGTCAAACACTATGCCGGTCGTCGCGCATTCATATCCATATGTCATAGGCGTCGATACGCACGCCAAGAACCACGTATACGCCGTTGTTTCCACGGCAACGGGCCAACTGCTGGAGATCAGGGACTTTCCCACAACAAGCGCCGGCATCAGCCGGGCCATCGCCTGGGTGGCTCGTCGAACCGAAGCAGACCTCGCCGCGTTGTGGGTAATTGAGGGTGCCGGCTCCTACGGCGCCATTCTCGCCGGTGCCGTAGGAGCCGCTGGCTATGAGGTCGTGGAGGCGCCGCGGATGGACGCGCGCGGGCGTCGTGGATTAGGCAAGTCAGACCCATTGGACGCTCACAGAATTGCTGCGGCTGTGCTTCCCTTGGAGGAACATCGGCTGCGCAGACCACGACTGAATGAAGGAGTCCGAGCAGCATTGCGGGTACTCGTCGCTGCCAGGCAATCCATGGCCACCGACCGCACCCGATCAGTAAACGCACTAACGGCCTTGCTCCGGTCCTTTGACCTTGGCATGGATGCCCGAAAGGCCATAGTGAGCACTCAAATTGACGAGGTTTCCCGGTGGCGTTCCCGCGAAGAACCTCTTGCGCTTTCCACTGCGCGATCTGAAGCGGTTCGGCTGGCTCGACGCATCAACGAGCTTGATGCCGACATCAAAACTAACAGCCGCCAGATCACCGATCTTATTGAGATCAGTGAAGCAGCCCCGCTTCTGCGGGAAAAGGGCATCGGTCCCGTAACAGCAGCAGTCTGTCTTACGGCTTGGTCTCACCATGGCCGCCTACGTTCGGAGGCGGCGTTTGCCTCCCTGGCGGGCGTCAACCCAATACCGGCATCATCCGGAAACACGGTCAGGCACAGGCTCAATCGCGGTGGTGACAGAAGCCTGAACAAAGCCCTGCATATGGTAGCGATGAGCAGAATGGCCTTCGATCCGGAAACAATGAAATACGCCGAGAAGCGCCAATCCGAAGGACGAACAAAAAAGGAGATCCGCCGGTGTGTGAAGCGCTATCTTGCACGACGGATCTACAGAACTCTCAACGCGTCGAACCTGCTCGCTGGCCAAGCGGGACAACTGTAGAGAGGCGTTACTATAGGACGTTATGACAGGGCAGACTCTCGCAAAGCCCTGCCGTAGGTGGCGGGATCGTTTCGAGTTGCGGCCGAAACTGCAAGGTGACGGCGGGTAACTCGTCTTGCGAAATATCCCCTGTACGGCAGCACGATAATGGTGTCCAGGCCGCTCTCCCACGCGGGGATCAGGTCAGATAGGCTCCCGCGCTCCGCACCGCTCGGAGGAATCTCGCTTAGACTGGCATGCCAATTATTGAAAGCATCGCCATCCAGGCCGTCCCAGCCATACTCTGTGGTCCAAAGCGGAGGTATGAGCGGATGCAGTTCCTGCCCCGGCCGCGATACTTGCCGTATGAGCTCCGGGGTGGGGTGCTTCATCCTGTCGGGCTCTTGGATTTTGTACCAGTCCCATGCCCGATCCCATGCGATCCGCCACCGATCAGCCCACTCTTCGCTGCTGGCAGACACTGGCATTTCGGATGCCCCTGGGTCAGGTGCTGGAGTGATTGCTGGAATGTCGACGTCCGGCGCAATGAACCAGGCATGCCGGACGAACAGTAAGAGATTTAGCGATAAGGGATGATCATCTACTGAGATCACCATGTCATGAGGCCAGGGATTCCCTGGTATCAGCGTGTTCCACTGCATCTCCTGCTCCCCCCGGTTCAGCCGCGGCCGGGCGACCCCGACGCGTTCAGCATCGCACCGACTTCACAACTTGTAAACGGAGCATCTTCGGTGCGGGCAGACGCTCAAGATGTGCGGCTCCGGTGCCCCCTCACAACCCAACACTGGAACCGCGTCGAGCTGTAACACGGTGGAACGTTCTATGCGGCGCTTCCGAGGAAGAAAAAAGAGAGCCGTCGATGTGAAGCGCTATCTCACACGACGGATCTACAGAACTCTGGATGGTTGAACTGCGCGCTAGCGAAGCTTGACAACTATAGAAGGGTCAAACGCTCCCGAGCTGCAACTCGGAAGCGTAAGCGTAAAGCAAGGAAGTAGGTGTAGCTACGAAACCCGGTGGTCGTGACCGCAAGGTTGCGGCCACCGGCTCCTTCTCAGACTAGGTCCTACTCAACGATAAGGAAACCCTCATGGCTCCACTGACCATCGTGAACTTCGTTCTCTCGCTCACAGCACTGGGAGCGGCGATCCTGGCGTACCGCGCCATCTCCAAGGTCCCCAAGGGAGACGGGAACTAGACCGGATCTCGGGGGCGGGTCTGCCATACAGCGGCCCGCCCTACCGGGCCGGGTTGTCCTTCGGGCCGTCAGCTGTGTCGTTCATGATGTGCCCGATCGTGGCAGCGATCTGCCGTACTGCCTCAGGGTCTTCGGCCCACGAGCGCCCGGTGCGGCTGCAGGCACGGAACGAGGTCACCTTGGACTCATCGACCGTCTGCCGCAGATCCGCCCAGGCCGCCTCCAGCTCAGCCGACTTCCTGGCCGGTGCAGCCGCGGAAGGCCCGACTATTTTGCGGCGCCTGTTCAGAATGTTTCGCAGTCCCATTTGCCACCTACTTCTGACATAAGTGTCCCGCCTGGGATTGGGGGAAACCAGGCGGGACATGTTCACCGTATCAACCCAGTCTGACAAGAGTCAGGGGAGGAGCATGCTCGTGGGGCTCGCACCCTTTGGGCGTCCACTGCGCTTCGCTCCGTGGCCGGCTGTTGGGCCCGGTCCCGACGTCGCAGAGCTCCGCCGTGCCCGGTCCTGTTGTGTCTACGACGTTTTTTGGCTGCTGTCCTTCGGATTCTATGTGTCCGCTGCACCCCGTCTAGCCCCTCCGCAGGCTCCGGGGCCTGCGGTGCAGGAAATGTCCCTCCGGCGCTCCTGCGTCGCTTATTTCCTCCGGGAATTTCCCACACCTTGCCCAAGGGTAGACAGGCCTCCGTCGGCCACAGCTCCGCAAGCTTCGCCAGCAGCCAAAAAACAACGGGGGAGAGGGGAAGCTGGCCGGTCACCTTTGGTCGCCCCACCCACCACCTTTCTCGGCAAAAGAAGGAGCAACACCATGAACGCAATCAGCGTCCAGACGATCACCACAGAGGACACCGGCGAAACCATCCACGACGTGCCCTTACTCGTGGATTACCACATGAACGACGGCTACGACTGGATGGACGTCATCTCAGAACACGGCTGGGCCGTGATCCCCAGCTGGGGATGCGACGGCTGGGACCTCGGCCAGTGGCCCTACGTCATGGTTGCCGGAACCCGCACCGCCGACGCGACCGGAAACCTGTTCGGCATGGCTACCTACTGCGAGGGCGACGTGAAAACGACGTTCTACCGGACCAAGGCCCGTTTCTGGGACGCAATCACCGAAGAGGCTTTTTCCCACTGGAAGAACGGGCAAGCCCAAGGCCCAGCAGACCTGCCCGAAGCCGCTGCAGAGCTTCCCAGCCGCTACCGCATCCCGCCCACGTTCCAACCAGCAGCCGCCGCCTAAGCCCTTCCACTCCTTGCCGGGCGGACCCCCACCACCCGGCAAGGCACCAAACCAGCAAAGGACCAAGAACAATGACCGAAAACCGCGCCATCGCCAACAGCCCGGCCCAAGCCGTGGTCTTCCTCGAAACCCTCGCCGCAATCGTGGAGAAGTCTCCGGTCGCCTACAGCACCGACGGAGCCGAAGACCTCGCCGCCCACATACGCGGCATGGCTGCAGCCGTCACCACCGAGGCCAATGTGAACCCCGGCGAGCTGACCACCACCCGGCAATACGCGGCACTGGACTGGCACAACGAAGCTGTGGCCGTCCTGTTCGCCGCAGAACACCGCCCCACGTTCCTCTAGCAGGAACTGAGAACCGATGTACTGCCCGGCCAGAGCCGGGCAGTACATCCCCACCACTTCAAAGGAGCCAGCACATGAGCAACGCCACCACAGCCCCCAAAGGCATCACCGCCCTGATCTACCGCGACGCACTGGGCACGGACTTCTCCAATCAGGGCATTTCCGCCCGCGTCATGGGGGTAACCGTCATCGGCGAGGGCATCGACCCCGTTTTCGAAGCCACCGAGGAACGGCCCGCCGTCCGGCTCGTCAAAAACGACAGCTTCCACCGCGAAACCGTGACCCACGCCGAGCCAGTCGCCCCAGACGACGAACCCGCCCCGTGGTACATGTTCGGCGGCACGTTCATCTTCAGCAGCGACTCACGATTCCGACGCGCAGCCGGACAGTACGGAGCCATCCCGCTCCACGACCGCCGCGAGTAGCCCGGAGGGTGGCCGGTCTTTCGGGGCCGGTCACGGCGGGCGGTCCGCCGCAGGTGGCTGGCCCAGGTGGGTGGTTGCCGGCGACGGACCGCCAATCCCGCAACGGGCCGGTTGTTGGTCACCTGGTGCGTGCGGCAAACCCGGGCGGGGATTGCCCTGGGCGGATCCGCGGGAGCCAGGGGAGAAGCATGCTCGCAGGGCTCGCACCCCTTTCGGGCGTCCACTCCGCTTCGCTCCGTGGCCGGCAGTTGGGTGCTGCCGGTCCGTCGCAGAGCTCCTGCCCGTCAACACCTGTTTGTCTACGACGTTTTCTGGTTGCTGTCCTCCGGATTGTAGGCGTCCACTCCACCCCGTCTAGCCCCTCCAAAAGCAGTCGGGGCCCGCGGCACTGGAATTCTTCGACGGCGCTCCGCTTATTTCCTTTCGAAGATTTCCAGCACCTTGCCCTGCGGGTAGACAGGGCTCCGCTGGCCGCCGAGCAAGCAAGCTTGCCAGCAACCAAAAAACAACGGGGGGAGAGGGGAGCTGGCCGGTCACCATTGGTCGCCCCACCCACCACCTTTCTCGGCAAAAGAAGGAGCAACATGTTGAACCACCTGATCGCGCTGTACATCCCGGGGCGGCTGAGCGAAAGCGTCACTGTCCACAGCGTTGACGCCCGGCACACAAGCCTTCAGATCATCGTCGGCGGCGGACTGGAATGCATCGCCCGAGGCGACTGGCAGGTCTACCTGAACGCGGAAACGCAAACCACCGGAGCCTCAAACGTCCGTGCGGTGCAGCTGCTCCACGAAACCGGCCTTGACCTGCCGGTAACCGGGAACGCCGTGTTCCTGGGCAGGGCAGGACTGAACCACGACAATGACGTGCCGGACTACCTCATCCGCAGGGCCGAAGTGCTGTTCGATACCCGCCTGATCCAGTCAGCGGCCTAGCCGCCCACGGTGGCCGGGAACCCGACGTTCCCGGCCACCCCAACCACTCACTTTCTCGGCAAAAGAAGGACACACATCATGACTGAAAAACTCACCCTCACCAGCCCCGCTGACCTGCTGGCCTACGTCCCGCACCTGCTCGGAGGAACCCCCACAGAATCCTTCGTCGTGCTCACGGCCACCGCCGGAGCCCTTGGCGCCACGCTGCGCGTGGACGCCCCCATGGACGCGGCCCCGCTGGATTTCGCCCAAACGGTGACCAGCCTCGCGGCACAGGACGAGAACGCCACGGCCTGCTACCTCATCGTCTACACCGACGAAACCAGCACCGATGCCCGTTTCCCCTACGCCGCGCACGTCGCGGCCCTGGGCAACGAACTGGCCACGGCACGGATGCCCGTCCGCAAGGTCTACCTCGTCACCAGCACCCACTGGGCCGCTTACGGCAGCATGGAGCGGAACCCGCTGGAGCAGATCAAGGACAGCAACGCCAACGCCACCCTGACCTTCATGGGAAGCGCCCCGACCGTGGACATCTACAACCCGGCATTGCTGGGCAAATGGGTCGAACCGGTTCAGGTGCCCGTCCGCACGGAGGAATCCGTAGAGGAAGCACGGCGCGAATGGGTAACCGCACTGGACGCCGACGGCATGCCGGACCATGAGACCGCACGGAAACTGGCGGCATGGTTCCAAGACAACTACATCAGGGACTTCCTCATGGCCGACACCATCACCACGAACAACGGCGTCATCATTGACATCATTTTGGGCAAGTTCAACGGCCGTCCCGACTGGAAGCGCGTTGACCACGCCGAAACCATTGCGTTCGAACTGATGAAGGCCGTCCCCGAGGGCCAGCGCGCACCCATGCTGACCCTCATGGGATGGCTGCAATGGCTCAAAGGATATGGAAAGCACGCAGAGCGCTACCTGAAACTGGCCGTCGAGGACGTGCACGGTTACCGGTTTGCAGAACAGCTGTACGACCTGATTGGCAGCGTCTACATCGCAGAAGTCGCCAAGAACCAAGAAACCGCCTATAAGCGCCCCACCAGCTAACCGGTCAGGCCGGGCAGGATCAGCAACGGTCCTGCCCGGCCGCTCAGTAGCGGGGCGGCCTCCTCCGCTGGCGCTCCCCCGGCCGCCATAGCGCTGGCGCGGGCGCAGCAGCAACCCAGCCAACGCAAAGGATCCACGGCTACAGTGAACTTCAACGAGAACACTGCACCAGGAGATCCAACATGGGAACCGAATACATCCTGACTGAGGACGACAAACCAACACCAGAGGCGAGCTTCCTCGAAGACGTCATCGAGCTGCAGCTGCTCACCGCCAATGAATCCTTGGGAGCGGTGGACTTCACTCACCCCCAGGAACACCACGACTTCTAGCGCACCCCCTGCAGCAACGACGCTGCACCACAGATTTCCTTTTTGCCGAGGAACAATGAAGAGCCGGCCCCACCAGGGTGCCGGCTCTTCTGCCTTTACAGGAACAGCCGCACTCAGCGGAGATGGAACCGGAACCCAATGCCGTAGTAAACGGCACGGGCCCAGGCCTGCAACGTGGATTCGGCCATCGTCAGGTTGATCGCCTTGGCCTCGCTCCTGGCCGCCGCAACGATTTCAGACAGCGGCTGATCCTCCAACGCTTCAACCCTCGCCGTCATCCGGGAGAGTTCCAGCCTGATGCTTTCAGTATTCATGGCAACGTCCTTCACTTCAGATCTACGTGACCTGGTGAACGTAAGGCCGAATTTCAAACCAGTGGGGGACGGGTACCCGTGTTGCTGACTCAGCAGCGTGCTCGTGGGGCTCGCACCCTTTTGGGCGTCCACTGCGCTTCGCTCCGTGGCCGGCTGTTGGGCCCGGTCCCGACGTCGCAGAGCTCCGCCGTGCCCGGTCCTGTTGTGTCTACGACGTTTTTTGGCTGCTGTCCTTCGGATTCTATGTGTCCGCTCCACCCCGTCTAGCCCCTCCGCAGGCTCCGGGGCCTGCGGTGCAGGAAATGTCCCTCCGGCGCTCCTGCGTCGCTTATTTCCTCCGGGAATTCCCCACACCTTGCCCAAGGGTAGACAGGCCTCCGTCGGCCACAGCTCCGCAAGCTTCGCCAGCAGCCAAAAAACAACGGGGGAGAGGGGAAGCTGGCCGGTCACCTTTGGTCGCCCCACCCACCACCTTTCTCGGCAAAAGAAGGAGCAACACCATGAACGCAGCACCCACGCTGGAAATGATCGACCCCACCACCTTGACCGTTGACATCAACGTCCGGAAGGACGCCGCTTTGACTGCTGAGTTTGTTGCCAGCATCAAGGAACACGGCGTGATGGAGCCGGTGATCGCCCACCGCAAGGACGACGGGACCGTGCACGTGCTGATGGGTCAGCGCCGTACGCTCGCGGCTGTGAAGGCAGGTCGAGACAGCATCCCCGTGATGATCATCGAGTCGCCGGAAGAGGCTGAGCGGATCGTCTCGCAGATGGTGGAGAACATCCACCGCGCAGCGATGACCCAAGGGGACGAAGCGGACGGTTACCACCAGCTGTCTCTTCTGGGCATTTCTGCCGCTGAGATCGCCACGAGGACCAAACGGCCCAAACCCGCCGTTGAAGGAGCTTTGAAGGCAAAAGCATCCGCCGCCGGAACCGCCGCCCTGGGCAAGGGGCACACCATCGAGGAAGCCCTCGTGATGGCCGAATTTGAAGGGGACGAGGAAGCCACCGCCGAACTGGAATCGGTCGTTGCAGACGAACCGGATCAGCTGCTTCACGTCGCCCAGCAACTCCGGGACGCACGCGCTCATGCTGCTGCCCTTGCAGCTTTCACCGCTGAGCTGGAAGCAACCGAAACGACCATCGTTGAAAAGCCCAGCTACCACGACGACGAAACGGCCCGTGTCAGCTCCTTGAAACGCGCAGACGGAGAACACGCCACCGAAGAAGACGCCAACGCCGTTTACATCGAGCAGGACTACAAGGGCGAATGCTCCACCGTGCCGGTGATCGTCGGATGGAAGAAGCTCGGCTTCAAAGACCGTTACAGCTTCTCCTCATCGGCCCAGACAGGTCCGATGACCGAGGAACAGAAGGCCGAACGGAAAACCTTGATCGCCAACAACAAAGCCATGGAATCAGCCACCACCGTGCGCCGGGAGTTCGTCAAAACCCTGCTGACGAAGAAGCAGGCACCGAAGGGCTGGCAGTACTTCACCGTCCACGCCATCACCCACCACACCGAAGTCGCCCGTAGCTACGACGGAGAAGTAGCCGCCGTGATGGTCAGCGCGAAGATCGACGGGCAGAAGTCATGGGCATGGAACCCGCTGAAGGACCACGTGGCAGAGTCCCCGGCCCGACCCGAGTTCTCTCTGATCGCTCTCGTCTGCGCCGGATATGAGAGCACCATCGCCAAGGACTCGTGGCGGAGACCGTCCCAGACACACCGGGACTACCTGAACCAGCTCGTCACATGGGGATACACCCCGAGCGAGGTTGAACAGATCATCATCGACAGCGGCAAACCAGCAGAAGAAGACACCGCCGAGGAAAGCACCGAAGCGGCCTAAGACCCCTTGCCGGGCGGAACCCCCACCGCCCGGCAAGGCACCCGGCCACTCACCACGACAGGGCCGGGAACCTCCCAAACGTCGGGCGGTCCGCCGCCTAGGGCGAACCACAGCAGCCAATCACCAGCGGCGGACCGCCATTCAACGCCACCAGGCACACGCCCACCAAGATGCCGCGGCCCGCCAGGGACCCGGCTACTCCATCGACTCACCACCGAGGTTTTGTCGGAGGCCCCAGCTACGCTCAACCCAAGGCACCCGAACAGGAGTCACCATGACCAAGCCACCCGTCCCTGACAATCCCATCACCGACTTCATGAACAGCGACTTCACCGTCGCCTTCGACTGGTCGCTGTTGGCAATGATGCTGATCAGCACCGCGCTAGTCGCCGTCTACGTCGGCGCCGCGATGTTGATCCGAGGAAACAACTCGCCAACATCCAGGTCACCCAAGGGGACGGATCTCGCCTTCGGCCTCGCCATCGCGACGCCCCTCGCAGGCCTCCTTGTCCTGGGCCGCAGCGGACTCGGATCGGGACTAATCATTGGAGGATTCGCTCTGGTCATCGGCCTAACCCTTTGGGGGACTGACCGCGGCACTCGAAGCGAAACCAGCCAGGCACCACAATGAGGATCCGCTAGACTGAACACAGATTTCCTTTTTGCCGAGAGGAACAAAGCAGGACCGGCCCGCGCCGGTCCTGCTTTGTTTAACCCTCAAACCAGGCACCATCCCCATGGGGCAAGACAACCGCCGCCGACCCACCACCCCCAGCGGAACAGGTCTTTTCAGCCGGGACCACACATTGGGGCACCCGCAATCACCCGACCCAGGCACAGGAACCCAACGCTCGGGGCAGCTGCCAAAGAAGCCGGGGGAGAAACACCGGACTACTACCCGCGACACCAAACCCGCCAACCGTAGGATGTTCCGAGTTGCTAGTGTCCGCCACGACCTCGCACGATCGCCCGGACGCGTTGTTTGGTCAGGCCCACCAATTCGCCTATCCGATCAAAGGTCCACCCTTTGGCCGGTGACAGGCCCTCGTTGTTCCTGGGCTCCGCAAGCGAGGACATGGCGTTGCGCCGGATCTGTAACGCAAGGCCCAAACGGTGTTCGATGACCCGACTCACCACGTCTGCCAGGACCAAGAGCCTCGCCTCTTCAACAGTGTCGCTGTTTCGCCTCAACTCTGGATCGTTGCCCAGCCTCCGTTCCAGCTTCAGGAGGTAATACGGATCCTGCACCGCGGCAGCCAGATGTTCCGGCTTCCATCCATGCACAGCAAGACGCTCCGCCAGCACCGGTGACTGGGACCAGTAAATGAGATCCCGCCACAGCGGCTTGTCCTCCTCCGGAATGGCAGACGAACGCCACCGCTCATCCCAGTCCTGGACTGGATCGCCCACTTTCGCAACCGGGTACTGTTCCAGCTCGGACATGATGAATCCCCCTACTCGTGACCACCGGGACAATCAGCCCCTTCAAAGACAATAGCTGTTGTCAAACGAAAAGACAATACCTATTGTCAAGCAGCCGGGATGGTTCATCGTACATACCAAAACTAGGAAGAAAGAGCCTAGAATCCAAGGTAAAAGACTTTTTATTCGAGTGGATAAAAGCTAGAATAGAGGTAGCAAGTCAGCCAGACGAACCTAACTAAACTGATACGAAACGCAGGACTGAAAATGACTTCCTCAATCACCGATTACACGGTTTACACCAAGCCCGGTTGCCCGAACTGCGACCGCACCATGGAGTACTTCGACTCCAAAGGCATCACCTACACGCCCGTGGACATCACCGAAGTACCCGCAGCGCTGGAATACATCACCCAGGAGCTGGGCTACTCCCAGGCACCCGTCATCGTGAACAACTCCGATGACCAAGACCACTGGTCCGGTCTCCGCCGGGACAAGCTCGTCCAAGCGGCCATGAGCTACAAGGCAGCGTGAGGGCCGTGACTAACCCGCACCCGGTGGATGGGTTCAAGATCAGCCCGCGGGTCCCGTTGGAGGTGGACCTGTTCCGGGAAACCAACCCCAGCGGCAGGATCTACCCCGATGCCAAGGAGGAACCTTTCGCCGGCTACTACGGCATCCCCCTCAGTGTTGAGGATGACCGGTATCTTGCCGCCATCAGTAGGGCACCGATAGGGGCCGGCGGTCTCTGGGACGAGTACACCGCAGACCAGCACCAGCCCAATGACCTCACCCACGATGAACCGGGTGGGACTGAACCTCAGAACGAAACCAGCACGCACACCGAGAACACCAACAGCGCACGAGGAAAAGGAACCATCATGGCCGGCGAAACCACGATTACTGTCATTGGAAACCTGACATCAGACCCCGAGCTGCGTTTTACTCCGAGTGGTTCGGCGGTGGCGAATTTTACGATCGCTTCAACGCCCAGGACCTTCGATCGTCAGTCTAACGAGTGGAAGGATGGGGAGACACTTTTCCTCCGTGCCAGTGTGTGGCGTGAAGCGGCCGAGAACGTCGCCGAGTCCCTGACCAAGGGCATGCGCGTCATCGTTTCGGGCCGGTTGAAGTCCCGGTCTTACGAGACCAAAGAGGGCGAAAGGCGCACCGTGATTGAACTCGAGGTAGACGAGATCGGCCCCTCACTGCGTTACGCAAATGCGAAAGTGAACCGTACGCAGCGCAGCAACCAAGGCAGTGGAAACGGCGGAGGTTTCGGGAACCAGCCGAGCACCGAGCAGCCTGTCCAGCAGGGCGACCCATGGGCGGCGAACACGCAAGCCAAGGCAGGCTCCTGGGGCAACGGCCCCGACTCCGAACCACCGTTCTAAACCCGTCTGGTGTCCGGGGCCGGCCATTACCCGGCCCCGGCATCCATCCATCCATCAAGCACAGGACCTGAATATGACCCATGCAGAGGACCTTCGTCGTTGGGCGAAAGGTACGTACACAACCGAAGCGGCCACTGAGTTGCTGTTACGGGCTTTCAACGGACGTTTCGCAGAGCCAGAGTGCCCTTGGATCCACCCCCGGTCTGCACGCAAGGGCGCGGCCGACATCGCGTGGATCGATTTCGGTGCGCTGGCTGACCACGCTCAAAGAGGAGCCTTTTCCGGGGGAGAGGAACGCTTCCTCCTCCTGGCCGCATCCCTGGGCGGCGAAGTGCACCTCAACCTCGCTCACGTTCTGGCCGGAATGGATCGCGCCCGGACTGACCTTATTTTGGCGGCAGTGTCACACGCGACCGGCAGCCACGATCATCCCGGAATCACCGTGGGCGCGGACGGCACGCCCAGTTTCTCCGGGCTACCGACAACGCTGTACCCGTGGCCTGGTGACGATGACCAGGCCCACTGAGAAGAAGGGGCCCTACTTCACTGAAGAGGACCTGCGGCAGATCCGCGCAGCGGTCCAAGCCGTCGGGAAGCTCGAGGGGTATGTGTCCATTTCGGACTTCGTTGAAGCAGCTGCACGCCGGGAACTGCGACGGCTGCAGCGCAAGTACAACGACGGCCGGAAATGGCCGGGTGTTGAAGCCGGCGAACTCCGTCCAGGACGACGCACCCGCGCCGAAACAGCAGCAAGGGAGGACCACCCATGACCAGCACCCGATACAGGGGCCGGCTCCTGCACGGTAGCGTCTTGGCTGTTCTTGCCCTGACCGGTTGCACGTCCCAGGACGGACCGCAGATCGTTCCCGCCGGAAGCCAGGCGCCACTGCAGGAAGTACCTTGTACTGCGACGGGCACGGCCGAGCGGCCGCAGGCACTTCAAGTCACGGCCAGCGGCCCGTACGCCGTGGAAAAGGTGGTCGATGGGGACACGATCCGGATCAGCTGCAACGGCACCAACACCCGCGTGAGGCTTGTTGGCATCAACGCACCGGAGAGCGTCAAGGAAGACGCACCGGTGGAGTGCGGCGGACCGGAAGCATCCACCTACCTGCACTCACTCCTGGACGGGCAACAGGTCTTCCTCTCAGCGGATCCCGCCCAAGGGGTCCGCGACAAGTACGACAGGATTCTTGCCTACGTCTGGACAACCGACGGTACCCTGATCAACCGCACGATTCTTGAACAAGGTCACGCCGAGGCGACCGGCTACGGCAAATCTTTCGCCTACAGCGAGGACTTCACCGCGGCCGCCGATCAAGCCAGAAAGAGCAAGGCGGGGAGATGGAACTGTTGAGACCGCTGTTCACACATCAACCAATCGTTAGGGGCACACCGTGGCCGTCGTTCTGATCTTCTTCGCAGCGTTCGCCGCGGTCGCCCTGGGCGGCTGGATCATCTACGCACTCACCCACCCGGTAGCCGCCGGCCAGGGCATTCTCATCTTCCTCTGCAAGGCCGCCGGTGTCATCGCGTTGATCACCGCCGTCGTTTCCTGGTTCGGTCAGAGCTTGCTTCAGGCCGTGCCACCGGCCCTGTTCATGGTCGCCTTCTTCTTCGCCGCGAACCGGCTCGAACGCCGCTGGCGCCGCTGGTGATCCAGTCGTGTCCATGACGCGGGACGAGGCCCGCTTCTGGTCCAAGGTCATCAAAGGCCCGTGGGAGAATGACTGCTGGCTCTGGACCGGGGCGGTCGCCGATGACGGTTACGGCCGGTACTGGATCAAGACCGCCAAGGGGCAGCAAGCCGTCCGACCACAGCGCTTCGCTCATCTGCTGCTGACCGGTGAACAACTGGACCCAGATACCAAGCTTCTACATTCATGCGATATCCCGATCTGTGTCCGCGCGACGGGCGGACCTGACAGTCACCTGCTTCCTGGCACACAGGCAGAGAACCTGATTGACCGGACACAAAAGAGACGCCACGCCAACGCCCATTCGTGGCGTTGGCGTGGCGTCGGCCGCGCGAACTTCGCCGCTCAGTCGCGGCAGCTCCGTGATGCGCTCAAAGAGCACGGATGGGATGAATCAGTGATCCGACCCCTCATGTCCGGACACGACCCCGACGCCCCCACTCTCTTCTGAATCCTGAGTCTCGGCAGGCGCAGCTTCGGAGCCGGCCTTGGCCTTCTTCGGTGTGGCTACGTCGATACTGCGGACGTAGGAAACGCTGACGTCCAGGAGCTCAGCGATGCCCTGCCTGGTCTCACCGGTGGCCAGCATCTTCCGGACGGTTTCCTTCGCGTCGTCAACGGCGGCCGCCGCGTTCTTCTTCGCCGTGGCGATCAGTTCCGCTGCCTGCCGTTCGGCTTCCTCAACGCCTGCCTCGGCCATCATCGTGGCGGCGTGGTAGTCGGTGGCCAGCGACTGAAGCGTCGCTTCGCGTTCGCGCCGTTTCGCGGCCAACTCCTCAGTCTTCCGACGTGCCTGAACGATCATCGTATTGCGTGTCTTTCCAGCCATCACGGCCCCCTTTGGTGTGGTCGGTTTTCTGTCTCCGATCCCCATTCTTGCAGAAGGCCCTCGGGCAACCGGAAACCTAACGGTTACAAGCCCATACGTGTTCGTTCCGGACGGACCGGCGGGACCGGCGGGGACGGTCTGTGGGCGCTGGCAGGGGTTAGACACAACTTGCCCTGGGCATGCATGAAACCTCTGTTTGTTGTCGAGCTGTGTATAACCCCTGCCAGCGAGTATCAACAATCAAAGCTGCCGCTTTTCATATGGATACCCGCATCAGAATGATGGACTCAATCCGACGTTTTTCGAACCGATACTCGCTAGCTCGCATCAAGCTCAGAACGCCAAATTCAGTCACACCTCTTGCATTTCGAATAAATGAGGCCGATTCCGTTAGAATCGGGTCATGATGTCGCTGCACGTTCTCAGTGCTGGCACCGGTTACCTGTACTACACACGGGAGACCGCCAGCGGTGATGAGCTGCGCGCAGGCGATCGCCAATTGGGCGACTACTACACCGTCCAGGGCCTTCCACCGGGTCAGTGGCTTGGACGCGGAGCCGAAGCGCTGGGCGTCTCCGGGAGCGTTACCGAAGCCCAAATGGCCAACCTCTTTGGGCAGGGCCGGCACCCGGAATACGAAGCCATCCTCGCGGCGAAGCTCGCTGACGGTCTGCCCGCAAAAGCGGCTGAGAAGGCCGCCCAGGCGGAGGCGAAACTGGGACGCCGCTACTACGACTACGGACCCAAGGACAACGCCCTGGCACAGGCCATCAGTGTTCGTGAGAGCGACTTCGAACGCATGCAGGGCCGCAAACCCACAGCAGCCGAACGGCACCGCATACGGGCCACCGCAGGGGCTGTCATGTTCCGTGAAGGACACGGACGCCCGCCCGCTTCCAAGGAAGAACTTGGCAAGTACATCACCGCACAGCTGCGACCCCAGCAAAGTGCTGTGGCCGGTTACGACCTGACCTTCACCCCCGTGAAAAGCATCTCCGTACTGTGGGCTCTCGGCGACGGTGACACCCGTCGACTTGTCGAAGAAGCCCACCAAGCAGCGCTCAAGCAGTCCGTTGAGTATCTGGAAACCCACGCCCTGGCCACCCGGTTGGGCACCAACGGCATCGCCCAAACCTCAGTCAAAGGCGGACTGACAGCAACGGCATTCCGACACCACGACTCCCGCCTGGGAGATCCGAACCTGCACACCCACCTTGTGGTCTCCAACAAGGTCCAGGACATTCAGGGGAACTGGAAGACCATCGACGGCAAGCTGCTTCACCGTTCCGCCGTGGCCGTCTCTGAGCACTACAACACCCAGATCCAGGCCTACCTTGAAGAACACGGTGTGGAGTTCGAAGCCCGCACCGTCAACGGCTCCAAGCAAGCGGTCATGGAGGTAGCCTCCGTCCCACGCGAGCTGAACGCACTCTTCTCCAAGCGCAGTGCAGGCATCCGTTCAAGCCTGGCCGAACTACGCCAGGCGTACGAAGAACAGCACGGCCACAGCCCCGACCAAGCCGCCCTGATCAAACTCGCACAAGCCGCGACGTTGGACACCCGGCCCGACAAAGAGAAGCCCAAGACCCTAGCCGAGCAGGCCAAAGCATGGCGGCAGGAAGCCGTATCCCTGTTCACGGAGAAGGATCTGAAACGCATCACCGGTACCCGTTCGCGGACACTCCGCCCCGCTGTCACTGAGATTGATATTGACGCAACAGCGCGTCAGGTCGTCGCGGCCGTCTCGGACAAGCGCTCCACCTGGACGGCGCAGAACGTCATGGCAGAAGCCAACCGTTGGGCCCGCGAATACTCCGTTGAACACGGCCCGGTCCCGGCAGGCACCGTGGAACAAGTTGTCTCCCACAGCCTCAGCACCGTCTCCGTTCGCATCACCCCGGACCAGGTTCACGGTCGGTTCGAAGCACTCACCCGGAACGCCGGCACCGCTGACTTCAACCACCGCACAGATACCCGGTACACCTCCACGAAGATCCTCGAAGACGAAAACCTGCTGCTGCGCGCCGGTAAGAAGGACGTCATCCCGGCAGCATCCATGCAGGACTTCGACGCCGCCGTGGACGCCTACAACCTCGCCGTGGCCACCGGGGAAAAGTCACACCCGCTGGACGCCGGACAGATCGAACTGGCACGCGAGTTCGCCACCTCATCGAAACTCCTCAGTGTCGGCATCGGAGCTGCCGGTACCGGCAAATCCAGTTCCATGGGCTTGGTCCGGGCCGCCATCACCCACGCCGGCGGCAGGGTCATCGGCCTTGCCCCATCGGCTGTGGCAGCTTCGAACCTGGGCGAACAACTTGGCATCACCGCGGCGACGACGGACAAGTTCCTACTCAGCCCCAACGAGGCTTTCAAGGTCACTCCCGGCACCCTCGTGATCGTTGATGAAGCCGGTATGCAGGGCACCGGCAAACTCGCCGACGTCGTGCGGGCAGTGGAAGCCGGCGGCGGACTCGTCCGCCTAATCGGTGATGACCGGCAGCTCTCCGCCGTCCAGGCCGGCGGCGCCCTGCGGTTCCTGATCAACGAAGTTGGCGCAACTGAACTGGAGACCATTCACCGGTTCCACAGCCCCGAAGAAGCAGAAGCCTCCCTGCTTCTTCGCACGCCCACCGATCACGAAGCCGACCCGTTCGCTTGGTATAAGGACAACGGACGGGTCCAGGCTGGAAGCATCGAAACCGTCGAAGGTTTGGCTTTCGGATTGTGGCAGGGCCGCCTGAACCAAGGCGACGCCGCGGTGATGATGGCACCGACCAACGAAAGCTCCCAGCGCCTGTCCGAACGTGCCCAGGCCTACCGGATCGAGACCGGTGAAGTCGCCGGCACCGGAACCTCCGTGCAGCTGCGCGACGGCTCCCACGCGTGGGCCGGGGACCACGTAGTGACCCGCCTGAACGACTCCCAAATGAAGGTCAAGCGCGGCCGCGACGTCGTCAAGAACGGCGACCTCTGGACCGTCGAACAAGCCCACGAGGACGGGTCCCTCTCAGTAAGTCACCTCGAGCACGGTGGGACGATTCGGCTGCCCGCCGAGTACGTCTCAGAGCACGTCCACCTTGGCTACGCCCTGACCACCCACCGCGCCCAGGGCATGACCAAGGATGCCGGTATCCCGATCCTTGATGCCTCCACCACGCGTGAGAACGCCTACGTCGCCGCAACCCGTGGCCGGGATGAGAACGTGCTGTTCGTCGCCGTCGAGGAAGGCCAAGACCGCGACAGTGTTCTGGCCGCTATCGCCGGGAACCACAGCCAGGACTCCTCCGCACACGAGGCCATGGCCACCGAATACGAACGCATCAACTCGCCACTGACCCTGGCCGATCAATACCGCTACGTCAACGACGAAGCCAACACCCTGCACATGGCCGCCATGGCACGGGAGATCCTTGGACCGGACGCAGAGAAGTTCATCGTCGCTGAGTCCTGGGGAGCGGTGGCGACGCACCTGGCGAAGGCCGAACACGGCGGCTGGGACACTGCCGGGTTGCTGCGCACCGCAGCTGGTGAACGCGATTTCGAGACCGCTGATGACCTTTCCGCCGTGCTCGCCTGGCGCGTGGAAAAGATCGTGGACAAAGCCCCCGAGCTGATCGCCCAAGCAGGGGAACGGCCCCTGCAGGGACTCACCGACGAGCAGCTGGCCACGCTCCGTGCAGAAGCCGAGGCCGGTGCCCACGCCGCACATGAAGCGGCTGCAGCCCATGGCCCACAGCCAGCTGACCACTGGACCAACCGCCGGCACGGCAAGCTCACCGACGCCGAGCTTGAACGCCGGATTTTCACCACTCGGTTCACCGCACGGGAAACCTCGTCCATCAACGACCCGGCACAGGCCCGCCGCGCCCACCAGCAGCTGCGCGCGCTCCAGGACGAACACCGGATCCGCAACCAGCAGCTCAAAGAATCCAAACGTGCGGCAGAAACCGCCGAACGCGGCGGCCACAGCGTGTACGGGCCGAACCCCGCTGCCGGTGCCAACACCCAGCGCGCATGGGGTCACGAAACGATCGCTGCCCGTGCCCGGGCTGAGGAACGCCTCCGCACCCTCACACCACGCCCCCTCGCCGCGGTGCAGGCACCGGACCGGTTGCCCGAATGGCTTGCCCCTGCACGCGCGGCAACAAGCCCATACCTGCCCCAGCCATGGAAGGAAGAACTCGCAGCCCGCCGCGAAGTCCTCGCCGCAAGGTTCGACGAACGCGGCCACCTCCTGGCGGCCACACCACCGGAATGGGCACAGAAACTCGGTCCCGTCCCGGCCCGCCCCGACGCCGCCCAGCAATGGCGCGACACCGCTGCAAGCATCGAAATGTTCCGCGCCCGCTACAACGTTCCCGAAACGGAGGCCACACCAGTGCCAGAACGGTTCAGAAACGAAGAGATCGGCCAACAACTCCACGACCAGACAGTGACCGTCTCCAAGCGCTCACACGCCCTGCCCGAACACACCACCGACCAGGACCGGACGCTTGATGCACTGGCGGCGGTCGAGCGCAGCAAGGACACTCACGCCGCCGAGTCGCCCGCGCAGCGCGCAACCGAGGCAGACCGGAAAGCCAACGCCCAGGAGCCGACGGCCATCACCCCGCCTCAGACGGAGAAGCCACGCCTGATGAGCAAGATGGAACGGATGATCGCGGAACGGCAGGCCAAGCAGGCAGCCGAGCAGAAGCCGGTTGAGAAGGCGCCGGAGAGCGAAGCGCAGCGTCAAGCGAGACTCGCGGCAGAACGGGCCGTTCGGGAGCAACAAAGAACCAACGACGGGCTGCGCGGCCCCGGATTGGGCATTTAGATGAACCTGTTCGCTCAAATCCAGTCCATTGCCAATGTCGAGCCCGCTGTTACAGCGCCGTCGGTCACAGACTGGGCACAGACAATAGTGACTATCGTCGGAATCATCATTGCGGCCTGGGTGGCAGTTCGCGTGGCAGCGAGGCAGCATGACAGGCAAGTGCTCCATCAAACCAGAAAAGACGTTGCTGACGCCCTTGTGGTACTCGAAGACTTGAAGCAGGAATTTTTCAATGTCAAGACGCTTGCGGAGCTCTCAGGCGACCAGCCAGTTGATTCGCAGACCTTGAGTGAGTCCATGAAGAACATCGTAGGAGGAGTTGGTAAATTGGAATCAGCTGTGCGCCTTCTCCAGCTCACTGCACCACAGCTCATTTTCTCGAATGCCAAGAACGTCCGCCATGAGGCTCTTAAGTTAAAGAACCTAACCATGCGTACCCTCAGCGCCCATCTAAGAGTCCACCTCCTGCAGTCACAAGGCGTAGTTGAGCCGCTTGGCCCTGTAACATCTGAATCTGCCTACACCCGACAGGCAGCTGCCCTGGATGACGCAGAGTCGAGGTTGGTGGTAGCAACGATGGACTACGAGATGTTCACATCTCCAACACAGCAACTGCGAATCCGTTTCAACTCACTGTGGTTGCGTATAGAGAGATTCGCGCGCCGGCGCATGAGCTCTTAGCGGTGAGATGATCTTCGGAATGTGGCGCATTAGAGGCCGGCCTAGGACTTGAACCAGGAAGCGGAGGTGGCAATCTCTGCCAGTGACTTCGTTTGTTCCGCAGCTTTGGCTCCCAATTTGTCGGCAGCCATTTGCACGATATCTGCTGGCCAGCTGTGAGGCTCCTCCAGAATTGATTTCGCTGAACCGAGGGTTATTGCTGCGAATCTTGTGGGGTCCAGCCAGCCCTCCGCTCGAAGTGCATGCCGGGTTTCTCTGAACGTTTCCACGCGAAGCTTCTTAGCTGGCTCCGCAGCGGAAAGTACGACGATGACTTCGTTCGTTCCAGCCTCAAATACGTCGTGGAGTTTAGGTTCCAAATGACGGCGTATCCGAGTCCGCGTGGAATCGTTAGAGATGATCCATACAAGCCAGAGCATTCTCCCAGACAGGTCCACAGTCTGAAGCCGCAGCGCTTCTTGCAGATCACGGATGCGAAGCCGGTAGGAGGTTGAGTCTCTTTTCAGTGCCCGTTCCAAGCTTCGATACATCTTTTCGCTGAACTGTGCCACCACATCGTTCAGTATCTCGGCTATATCAACGATGACCTGGGGCTTGGCAATTTCGAGCACAGCGACTGTCGCGAGCATCAGTTCAGTTGGATCTGAGGTGGATGCGAAGTAGTGCTGCCACCAGTGAGCATCTGATTTATGTTCCCGGTAATTGCTCTCCGCCTGCAAAGCCACAAGCAGATGCTCGTTTTGTAGACGCGTTCTGACTGCGAGCAGGTCGAGTGTTGCTGGCGTCATCGAAAGGACCCGCCGAAGTATCCAACCGTATCCCCATGCATCGGCGATGCAGCCCAAATAAGGCGCCCAGTCGTCAGGGTGAATAGAACCTTCGGGCGGGAGTCTAAGCTCGGCAGTTAGCCGTTGAATGCTTTCTGTTGTCTGAGACTTCGCTGCATAGATGTCCCTCGGCGTTTGCGGCGTGCGCCTTTTGTAGGGCCCCGTAAGCATGTCTTCAGCCAGGGCTGCAAGGGCCTCAACCTCAGTCGTAACCGCCCTGACTTTGACTGTTTCGGCGGCCCCTAGGTTAAGGCTATGAACTGCCGCTTCAACGATTTTCTCCTCGTTGCCGTCGTATATGCCTTCGACCAGGGTGTCCATCGCCCATCTTTGTGGATCACTATCCGCCTTCAGGAGTGCTGCAATGCGGGATCCTTGTTCTTCCGAAAGACCCTGAAGCGACTGAAGGTCAGCTGCCGATGAGAGCCACTGCGAGTCAGCCTGGTAGTTTTCCCACCACCATTGGCTCACCTGATCATCCGAGATTGCATGCGCACGCAGCATGGTTGCAACGATGGCGCGCATCGTGGGGTCGATTTCCGTGCTGAGACGGGATTTGAGGTGAGCCACGGCCTGAGAACGTCCTGCTTGGTGTCCCAACACTAGCGGGCTTCCGGACGAATCCAAAAAGCCGTCGTGGGCGAGGGTGACGCCGGGGCCTTCGAGGATGAAATCAACAATTTCGCGGAGCTCGCCGCTGCCCAGGTCATCACAGATTCGGTCGTTTAGAGTTGCTGCGGCCATCACTCGGACCAACGGATGCGGTGCGCTTAGCTTGCTGGCGGTATTGAAATTGCCCATTAGCCCGCGGATTTCACCATGAGCGAGCAAACCCATGAGGAACCTACAAACATTCATCCAGTAAGGACGGACCAGAAGTGCGTTCAGCCCATCGTCGCGAGAGTTGCCGGTCCCTTTAGGGGTGAGATTCTGGAATAGGTGCACTGCTGCAAAGTATTCTCGCAAAGACTGCACTTCAAATTCGAAGGCATCGTTGCGTTCCACAAGGCATAACACTCGGTCTGTAATAGCCGAGTAGATGTCCTCTGCCAGAGCTTGTTCTTCTTCATTACCGCTGAGATAGTTGCGCAGAAGATCGCGTAGATCTGCTCTTGTAATTGACCCGGAGCTTTTACCTTCTTCGGCTCTCGTCTGGAGATACCACCCCAAGTAGGCGTGTGTCTTTTCAAGAACCCGCCGTTGTTGGCGAAGCAGCGGTTCCTTCTCCTGGGTCTGCTCGCGGTCGAGAAAGGTCTTGAGATATTCGGTGTAAAGGTCTGTGCGTTGCTGTGGAAGGAGTTGTCGTCGATGGAGCAGGTGTAGGAGTATTGCCAGCTGCATTGGGTAGGCCGCGAGTTCATTGACGTGAGGAAGATGCTGACTGTCCATGAAGACTGTTTGCAACCTAGCTGCAGTGGCCGCATGAAGACCTGATACATCGCACCACCGATTGAAGTACTGCATACGGAGTCCGGGCGTCAGCCGCTGCAGGTGGAGTAGCGGGAACCTACCGGACGAGGTTAGCGTCTGCAGCGAGGATCCCGGGCGCGTAGCTACGAGGATTACAAGATCAGACGCGTCGGAATGCAAACGTCCATGCATTTGAACAATTTCATCAATGACTTTGAGCCGCGCAGGGACGCTTGCAACCTCATCGAGTCCGTCCAAAGCCAAGAGCACGGGTTCTGTGGCCAGAAGCGAAACCAGGTCATCTGCGGTAAATTTATGCGCCCCGATGTGTTCGGAAATGTCCTCTATGAGGTATGTCTCAATACTGCGCCGGCCTCTAGGCGCATTTTCGCGTTTGTTTTTTCCCTTTTTCCCGGCGGCTCGTTGGACATTCTTGTCGGCCCACTGTGCGTACTTGCGTAAGTCGATTTTGATGGGAAATCTTATGGTCTCTGTCGTGGCGGGGGAGTCCGTCTGGTAGTCCGTCTTTCCAAGACGTCGCGCTCTGTGAAACTGACACACATACTGCAACAGTGTTGATTTTCCCTGGCCCGGTCCGCCAACTAAGACGGCATTACCCGCCCAATCCGGATGAAGAAGTACTTGCGTAGCGCCAGCGATCGCGAGCCCAGTCGTCCGTTCCAGTTCGGCTGTGTCGCCTGGAGTAGTGAAGGAAATCTGCTGAACCAAATTTGCCAGCTCAGTGCCATCGCGGCGACAACCCACAGGCACATCGACAAACATGGAATCAACCGAAGGTCCCTCGAGGTTGACTTGGTGGAACTGGACTGAACCTTCCGCCACGTACCGGTCGCCTAAGTAGGCACGAAGAGGCGCTTCGATAGATGCACGCCTACTTTGGTTCTTCTCGTGCAGGTCTTTCATTCGCACGAGAAAGTCGACCGTATAACCGGAGCCGCCACCGGCGTCGATCATCGAATGGTGATTAGGACACAAAAGTACGAGATTGTTGTAACCATTGACATCTTCATAGGTCGGATCGAATCGTGGCCCACCCGCACTTCGTGCGCGAATGTGTGCCTCTTGGCCAAGGACCTTTTGCGCTTGGCCACCAGTTTCTAAGTTCTCGTAGTCCACTGTCAGGGCTTGCAGACATCCGTTGAATGCGCATTGATTATGAGCGCGAGACCACAAGGTCTTGCTTGCGCTGCTCAATACCAACTTCTCTCCCCTTGGTTGACTTCACATAATTGTCCCAGACAAACGGATAGGTCACGGGAACGCAAGGCGTGGGACGACACACGAGCAGCGCGCGCAAGTGTTTTGTTACTCGTTCGACCGTCCGTTTTCGGGGCCGATGTCCCGGCCTTATGGACTCCAGCCAGCCAAAGGCTCGGATATCGCGCGCCGAGAACGAACGAACGAACGTAAAGGAGGCGACACAAGCGCTAGCGGATCTGCAGCCATAAATCAACCGATTTTAGTGGCGTCCCTGCGGATTGAATGTGGGCGTATTCCTCGTTTTGAAGAGGGCCGTTCAGTTACTTCGGTGGCCATGGCCCGTCGAGGAGCTTCTTTGCTTCGTCGATGATCAGCTGACCGATTTGGTTTCGGTCAATGGTCCAAGATGGTGTCCAATCGTCCCACTCGCTCACTTGGCCGATGAGTGGTCTGAGTGATTCGGGATATCCGAGTTCGTCCCACCCCTCCCACCAGATGAGGCGACCCGCATACTCGGGCTTCAGTGCCCCGTCTACCAGCGCCTGGCAGAGCCATCTGACCAAGTTCCAGCGTTCGGGCGTCGTCTTCGCTGGCGTCGGCGGCGCGATGTTCAACTCGTTTACGACCGCGTTGAACAGATCGTGTGCCTCGCCTTCCTCCCGTCGTGAAAGACCTGCTAGAAGCGGAAGAGATGGGGAATCTACGCCATCCAATAATGCGCTGAGAGCTGTTGCAATCAACACGTCGGCGCCCACAATGTCCTCGTAAAGGGCTTCCCGGATGGCAAGCACGCGGAGATCGTTTGTATGCGTCATAGGACGAGTGTCGCAGAGTGAGCGACTACGTCGATATATGAGTGCTGTTCAGAGATACCCAACCCACACAGGCGGCGGATAGCAAACGGCTAAATCCTCAGCAGGGGCAGCGGCACGACGTTGTATTCCTTTGCCTTGCTGTTCGTTACAAAGGTGCGGCATCGGGACTGGGCTTCTTCTTCGGAATTGAACCGTAGTGCCTGGTTTTCTCTGGGCGTCCATTCGTCGCCGGGCCGGCCGGGATGCAGGTAGTAGTGGAGCTTTTGTCCCGTATCCAGGCGCACCACTATGCCCCATGCAGCGGGTTTACGCTTACCCATTCCGGTCCTTTCGCGGGTTGTCTTTCAGCTTTTCTGGAGTGTGGTTCGTTCGCCGGTTGACGTAGCGGGTCCATGCGTCGCCGGCGTTGTCGGCGTGGATGAAGGCTACTGGGTGGCTGTAGCCGAGTGCGTCGGCAACCAAAGGTGGTGGTGTGATGGTGAGGAGTTCATCGAGGGCGGTGTTTCGTCCGCCGCGGAGGTCAATGCCGAGGCTCCGTAGCCTGTCCATGATGGTGTTGGGGTGTAGGTGTTGTCCTGCACGGGTTCCTGGGAAGAGCCATGGGCTTTGGGCGTTTGATCCGGTTTTTAGATTGGGTCGGCTGGCCAGATGCTGTCGGATCAGGTCGGCAACGGGTGTTGGGACGGGCACTGGGTGGAGGCCCAGGGTGATTCGCATGTTGCCGGTGGTTTTGTTGGTCTCTATGGCGTCGGTCCGGAGTCTGGCGACTCTCACGAGCGGCTGGGCGTAGAGAAGGAGCAGGGCGCCGGCGACTCGGTAGGGCAGTGATTCACTGGTGCCGGTGAGGAGTTCCCGCAGCCAGGCCAGGCGCTGGTCTTGGGGGATTGTTGGTCGTGTTTTCGGGGTGTAGTGGCTCATTTCGGCGCGGTGGTTTGTGCCTGTGTTCTTGATGAAGATGATGAACGTGCGGATCTGCTTTCTTGTCGTGGGTCCGTCGGCGAGCCAGGCTTCGATGTCTTGCTGAGTGCACGTCGCTGCTGTTCGTTGATGAGTTTCCCAAAGCCAGAGAAGAAATTTGATGGTTTCGGTGATCTCTTGTTTGGCCGAGTGCACCGGGCCGCGGGCGTTCTTTTCCGGTGTTGTGGTGGTCCGGATGCGTCGGAGGTGGTGCCAGTTTGCGAAGTGCTCTACTGGTTTAGCGACCTGCTCGGGCAAGGGGGTGAATTTGGCTTTGATCCAGGCTTCGAACCGGGCTATGTAGGGGTCCTGGTAGGGGAGCAGTTCGTGGTGGACAAGTAAAGCACGTAGGTGGTTTGCTGCTCGTTCGGCCGTTTGGGCGTAGCTGTCGAGGCCTTCGTGGGTCAGGGGTGTTGTCCCGTTTGCGAGGGATGTCAGGAGGGCTTGGACTGTGGCGGAGCGTTTCCAGGTGATGATGCTTTCGGGGCGCTCGGCTTGGCTGAGGACCTCGATGAGTCGGGCTGTTGTTTCGGGATCAGCGGGGTTCGTGGTGAGCAGTTGGGTGAGGTCGTCGTGGAGGGCGCAGCGGGCGCAGATGCCCTTTCGGTAGAACTCGCCTTCGTGGTGGCAGCGGGTGCAGTGGAAGTCGTGGGTGATTCCGGCGCAGGGTGCGCATCGTGGTCCGCCGCTGGTTTCGGGCGGGCCCGGCAGGAGCCGGTGTTGGCCGCAGTCGGGGCAGGTGCCGTGGGTGCGTGTTGCTGTGGTGAAGCAGGGGCCGCAGATTTTCCCTTCGGGCCAGGTGGCGCGTGTTCGTCCGGCGCTGCGGCTGCAACGGGCGCAGGTGGCGGTGCCGGTGGTTCGTGGCCTGCCGCGGGTGGTGTTGCGGGCAGTCAGGCCCGTGGGTTGGTCAGTTGTCATCGTCGATGATGCGGGCCCGGCGTGGGCGGACGGTGCGGTTCAGGTCGACGACGTTGGGGTAGGTGGTGTCGGTTTTGCGGGCGCGGATGTCTGCGGCTGTGACGGTGATGAGGTCCTCGGGTCCGCAGGAGAAGATGTCGCAGATCGCTGCGATGACCTGCAGTGCGACGCGTTCGGGTTTCTGGTTGACCAGGCGATAGACCTGGGGCCGTGACAAGGTGATGCCGCGTTCGGCGAGCAGGGGGATGAGGTCGGTGGTGTTGTGCAGTCCGCGGGCTGCCATGAGCTCGGCGAGCCGCCATTTGTATTCGACTTCCCGTTTCACCATTGGCCTCGCATCTGTATGCCGAGGACGTCGTTCATGGTGCCGTCCAGGGCTGCCCGAAGGGCGGTGTTGCGGAAGTCGTCGCTGACGAATTGGTAGATCCCGGTGGTGGAGGCGTGTTCGTGGCCCATTTGATATTGCACGAATCTAGAATCCCATCCGTCCTCGAGCAGGTGCGTCGCATAGGAGCGTCGGAGCGAGTGAAGGTCCAGCCCGTCCATCGGCATCCCCAGTTCTTTTAGATAACGCCGCAGCCGGCGCAGCAGGGTCGATTCGCAGATCACTCCGCCTCGCTCACTGGGAAACAGGTCGAGTGTTTCGAGGGTTCCGCGGCCGTTGGCTAGCCAGTCTTCGATGACGCCGGAGGTCCAGTCGAACACGGTCAGGACGCTGCGGGGTTTGAAGGTGGAGCCTTTGAGGGACTTGCCGAAACGGACTTTGCAGATTCCTGTTTTCCCGAACCTTCGTGCTTGCGGGTTGGTGGAGAAATCTACCGTTTGCAGGTGCCGAAACGTTCCTCGCAGACCCGGTCCCAGCCGTAGTCGGGGTTGGATACGTATGAGCAGAACCGGCGAAGGGAGGATTGGTAGCCCCGTATGGTGGACTGCTTCAACTGGTGGATCGAGCGCAGGTCACCGAAATACTCCTCGACATGCTTCGGCGCCCAGTTCCATGGGAACTCGTTCACATGGTTCACGAACCTCTTGACGCAGGCGATGCCCTTATCGATCGTGTCGAACTGCAGGTTCCTGGTGAGCTGCTGGTTGCGCCAGCCGGTGAACATGTCCTCGAGCGTCTGTTCCTCGGGATGCAAAAGGTGAACAGCGCTTAGCTGCAGCACACGCCCGGAACCATCGACAGCCATTATTCGCCCTCAAAATCACCCGATAATCATGTCCAAAACTTGAATCAATGATTCATCAAATGCATCATAAAGGCAAAACCGCAGGTCAGAGGCGCTTCTTCGGCTGTCATCGATGCACAAAGCATCTCGCCCCGTCGCCAGCGGAATCTCCGCTGAGGCCCAACTGGCCGCCCTAAATCCGCGGAATACCAAGGCTATTCAGCCGAGCGAGGCGGATCAGGGGATGGGGCGGGTTGATTCATCTGATGAGATACGTAGATTACAGCTTGTCATAATCTCCGTTATCGGCGTTTGAAGTACGGGAGTGGAAGTAGCTGCGAGAGCTTCCGTCCCATGACGAATTCGGCGTTTGCGTAGGTCAGTCGGGCTTTGCGGGAGCTGCCTGTCCTTGGCGTCAAACGACCGTATTTCCACGCATCATGACGTTGAAGACTGAAGACTGAAGACTGAAGACTGAAGAATTGAGCAGTGGGGTCCTCGTAGATGCGAGAGATCGTGCGCGGGGCCCTTGTCGCTCTCGGCGTCGGCGATGCTCTCGGAATGCCGACGCAGTACTTTCCTCACGAACTCAGTGCGGGGCGGTACGGGGTGCTTGATGACTTCTTCCCCGGCCCAGAGGACAACGAACTCAAGGGCGCAGCCGCAATCAGTTACGAGCCCGCGGGCGCGCCGGTCACCGGCATCGACATCAGCCAGGCGTAACGCCTCCCGAGCCTGGCGGCCGGAAAACTGAAGCGTTGTCGCCGGGGTTAGCGCAACACGGGTTCGGCCAGAGGCGCGCGCTGCGATCGTCCCCGAACGAGAATCAGGGCGACTACGGCGATGATCATGTAGACGATGTTGGCGGGACCAGCCATCAGCGCGAACGGGCTCTGCGGACCCGAGGCGGCCTGGTCGATGCCACCCGTGGAAAGGAAGAGCGTGGGGTCGTAGAGAGCGTGCAGGATCACCGGCCAGATCAGGTTTCCGGTGACCCGGAGGGTCAGATACATACAAATCCCGAACCCGAACGTGAAGACAACCGTCAGCAGGACTGTGAGGATGGGCAGGCCGGAGATGGCGTTGGCGGAGTGCAGGAGTGCGAACACGAGTGAAGAGAGCACCATGACCACCCACTCGGACTTTCCGGAGTCGCGCAACATCTTGACCACGATGCCGCGGGTCAGGATTTCCTCGGCAAAGCCGATCAGCAGGCCCGTGAGCAGGGTGAGGAGCGCTACCGAGGCTTGGTAGCTGCCGTAGTTGATGCCGAGGAAGCGAAGCACGATGGCGGCGACCAGGAAGAACGGCGCTGCCCACATCCACCAGCTGCCCTTGACCGGCTGAGGTGCGAACAGCGGCTTGAACCAGCCAACGGAGTAGACGAAGGCTGCCAGGACGGCGCTCCCGATGATCAGCGGGAGCATCAGGCTGAAAAAGACGCTCTGGGGCGTTCGGAGGATGTCCTCGGCCACGATCTGATCCCCCGCGGCTGCCCCAACCAGCAGGCTTCCACCCAGGTAGAACGCCATGTAGAGGACGGTCAGAAGAACGGCCCGCCACCAACCGCCGCTGTCCCAGATTGCTTTCCAACCTGACGAATGGACGGCATGGTCCATGTGGAGCCCCCTTTTTATCGTGTGGAGACGGCGCGTCCCCTCTCAAAACCTACTGCATTCAGATCTCGGGTTGATCGCCATGCGTGCCGGTAGTAATCGGCGTGTGCCAACGCAGCGGCAGCGGCTTCGTCGATGACCACCGTGGCCCGCGAGTGCTGTTGAATGACCAGGCCCGTCGCAGCGGATGAGATCCGATGTTCACGGTGTCGCCCACCAACAGCGAGCTCATCACGGAAATTGCATGACGGGTCCGAGTTCGGTGATCAGCGGTGCGGAGGTGTTGACCTGCCGGGCCGCCTGGACTGCGCCGGAAGACATTGCTGACAGTGCCCCGGTAAGTCCGCTGATGCGCCACGGTCTGCAGCAATTGACGACGATTGATGGCAAAAGTGGACATGGAAGATCTCCAGATCGGAAGCGTAGGGGGCGATTTCAGGAGCCTGGGCCCACACGGATCTCGTCCCATAAATCACTTGCGTTGCAACGACCCTAAGTCGATTGCTCCCTTGGAGAGGAAGTGAGGCCAAGTATCGGCGCCTCGAGCGGCCTCACATCCCTGAGCCATTCCGGCAGCATCCTCCCGGCGACCGTAGCCAAATCCGTGGCTGTTTGTGTTGGCCTTTGCAACCAGTCGAGGAGGAGCGAGAGGATTCCCCCGACGAAGAAGGTTGCGGCCTCTTTTGCATCAAGTTCGGCGGGCTTGTCGTTCACCGAGTCGATGGCTTCCGTGAGGTGAGATATTAGCGTCGTGCGAAGTTCCAACAAGGCCGGGGCTTGCGTGTCTGGTATAAGTACTGCCGAGCAAAGAATCCGGTGCTGCCCGAGGTGCTCGAAGAGTTCCCCGAGACTAACTTGGGTCGATGACGACGGGGGCTGCTGGCTATGGTCAGCAGCTGGGTGGAATGCGTCGAGCAGTTCCCTGAAGGCAGCCACGCCGACGTTCTCGGCGCCCGTAAAGTGCTTGTAGAACGAGCTGCGGCTCACGCCGGCTTCGTGCACGAGTGAGGCTACTGTGGGAGCGGGTTGGCCGATGTCCAGTTGACGCTCAAAGGCGTCCAGCAGGAGCTTGCGAGTGCGAACTGACCGTGGATCCTCCGCATTTCCCTCCCGCATGAACACTGCCGGTGGTATGCCCGTAAGGCCCACGTGGGTCTCCTCTCCCCGCTATCTCGTGGCCCAATAGTACTCTTGCCCTGCCGTGTCCGTCTATCGTACAGTTGTCCACCAGAGCCCCTGGGTGACAGCTTTCGGGCCTTCAGACTACGGAGGACTATGATGTCAGTAGCTAGATTCGATCCGGAGATACTGGCGCTCTTTACCGCTGCCGCCGAAGCCGCAACCGGGTCAGCCGGATCTGCAGCGCCAGTCCGTGGGGATGCCTTAGGGCTGCGTTCCATCATTGACGCGGGGCTTTCCGTCATTCCCCGCCCGGCTGTGGAAGGAATTTCGGCCGGTACGCACATCACGAGCGCGCCGGACGGGGGCAGTCTCGAACTGCGCTGGTACTCTTCCCGGGACGAGGGACGCACCGACCGGCCAGCGGTAGTTTATTTCCACGGCGGGGGTCGAGTGGCCGGGAAAATTGACCACTACGATGGGGTCATTCGCCATTACGTGCAACAAACAAAAGTTCCCATGCTCCAGGTCGAATACCGCCTGGCCCCGGAGCATCCTGGAACCGTTGCAGCGGAAGATGGGCTGACAGCCCTCCAATGGCTCCTCAAGCACGCCGAAGACCTTGGGGTGGATCCTGAACGCGTTGCCGTCATGGGCGACAGCGGCGGAGGTGGCGTCGCGGCAGGAACTGCGATCTTGGCCCGCGACAACGGCGTCCGCTTGGCGAAGCAAATCCTCATCTACCCAATGCTTGATGACCGCAACACCATCCCGGACCCCACATTGGAAGGTCTCGTCACCTGGACCCATGAGACGAACTGGACGGGCTGGCATGCCGTTCTCGGTGACACTATTGGAAACGAGGAAGTATCACCAGTTGCCGCACCCGCGCGTTTGACCAACTTCAAGGGTCTTCCACCGGCGTACATAGAGGTTGGCGATCTTGACATCTTCAGAGACGAGTCGATTGGCTACGCGCAGGGATTGCATCGCGCCGGAATCGGCTGTGAATTGCACGTTCTTGCCGGCGTGATCCACGGTCACGACCTGATGGACTTCAGCTTGAGCGTGTCCCAGCAGAGCTTGGCAGAAAGGTGCAGAGCCATTAAGTCCTTATAGCTGGCAAAGCACGAATGGAAAGGGCACTTGTTTATGCCGGTGGTGTACTGGGATTCCACGCACGAACGGATTCTGTAGACGAACGGCCCTACGGTTACTTGGGCAGGGGCTCATGAGGACAAGAACCTACCAGTACCTGAAGGTGTCAGGATTGGATGCCGACTGAACAGAGCGTCGGTGGCCGTCTGCGCATCTGACGGCCAGCTCTTCGAGAAGGTGCCCCACAACATAACTTGGTGAGGATGCAGGATAGCCCGAGCCGCGGTGAGCGATCCGGGCTATCCCGACCCTGTGAAGGGCTTTTTAGTGGTGATGAATCTCGAAGCGTGGGGTGGCTATTTTCCCACCAAGTCCTGCATTTCCTTGGCGGCTGCATCGAGTGCGTCTTTGGGGCTTGCTTCTCCGATGAGTGCGGCTTGGATATGGCTTGCTAGTTTTGCTTCCATTTGTCCATAGTTGGTGAATTTCCACAGCGGGTTGGGGTCTGCGGTGTCTGTAACGGCTTTCTGCCATGTTGCGCTGTAGGGGTCGGCGGAGTACGTGGGATCCTGGATCGCTTTGTTGGTGGTCGGTGACGAGCCGAGGGCTTTATAGCGTTTCAGGGATGTGTCGATGTCGCTGGACATGAAGTGGGCGAAGTCGGCCGAGGTTTCGGCGGCACCCTTGTCAAAGACAACAAGCAGGCTGCCCCAGGCCAGGGACTGTGGCTTGTCGCCTTGAGCAACGACAGGACGCGCCATCGGGGTCGTTGCGTTGACCAACTCCGGATTGGTTGCTTGTTTCTTGACGGTTCCCCTCACCATGCTGGCGTCGTCAAAGAAGGCTGTCTGTTCCTGGCTGAACAAGGTCCGGGCTTCGGGGCGGCCCACGTTCAAACGGATGAGGTTCTGATCGTAGAGGCTCTTGAGCCACGTGAGTGCTTTCACGGCCCCTTCGTCGTTAACGGCGATGGTGTCGCCCTCGACGATCTTCGAGCCGAACGTCTTGAACCACGGGAAGAAGTCTTTGACCTGTTCCGGTTTCGTTGCCAAAGCGTAGGGAACGTACTTGTCGCCCAGCGCGGCTACAGATTTCAAGACTTGCTCAAATTCTTTGATGGTTGTGGGGGGCTTGTCGAAGCCAGCCTGTTTTAGCAGGGCAGTGTTCGTTACCAGCCCGATGGATCCTGTGTACCACGGCAGACCATACTGCTTGCCTTCGTACTGGCCGGTCTTCAGCGACGCGTCGGTGTAGTCACTCCCGGGGACGTACGCGCTAAGGTTCACGAGTTTGCCGCTTTGGGCCAAGGACTGGAGGTCGGCGATATCGAGTTGGGCGGCCCCGTCGATGTCTCCGGTCCGGGCGCGCAGAAGGATCTGGTTTCGGTATTCCGCAAAGGGGTAGGCGGAGAACTTGGCCTTGATGCCCTTGCCATCGGTGAATCCTGCCACTTCCTCCTCGAGGAGGGCCCGTGCGGCGTCTTCACCGTAGTTCCAGCTCGTGAAGGCGAAGTCGCTGTACTTCTTGTCCTTGCCAGGGGCAGGTGCCGCCGAACTGCTCCCGGAGGCGCCACAGCCGGTAGCCAGAAGTGTTATGGAGGTGAGAGCCGCGATGAGCGTCGCACCCTTCCGGATGCGTGTATTGTGAATCCCTTTTTTTGCCTTTGTTGATGCGAACATGTACTTCTTCCTAACTTTATGGGGGTTAGCCTTTGACCGCTCCGGCACCGAGGCCTGCGACAAAGTACTTCTGGAGGGCCATGAAGATGGCAAGTACGGGCAAGGCGGCAACCAGCGAAGCGGCCATGAGTTCGGGCCAGCGGTTGCTGAATTCGTTCAGGTAGGTGGTCACCAGTCCCGGTGGCAAGGTCCTGGTGGCGTCTCCGGAAAGGGTGAGTGCGAAGACGAAGTCATTCCAGCCACGCACGAACGCAAAGAGTCCTGCCGCGATCAAACCCGGCGCGGCCAGCGGGAAAAGGATTTTGTGAATGATGACGAACTGGTTCGCGCCGTCGATTTTCGCAGCTTCGATGAGTTCATCGGGGATGTTGTCGAAGGTTCCCTTGAGCATCCAGATGCAAAGAGGCAGCGTAAATGTGGTGAAGGCGAGAACCAGCGCGGGATAGCTGTTGAGCATACCCAGGGCGCTGAACAGCCCGTAGATGGTGATGAGCAGCAGGACGTGCGGGAACAGTTGCGAGCACAGAATCAGGAACATGAGTGACCGCCGTCCCCGGTACCGGAATTTGGAAAAGGAGTAGGCGCAGTACATGCCGATGAGCACACTGCTGATGGCGGTTATCACGGAGACCAAGATGCTGTTCAGTAGGAACCTGAGAAGGTCGCCGTTCCCGAAAATGGTTCCGAAGTGCTCGAAGGTGACGTTGACCGGCAGCAGTTGGGGCGGGAATTCGAAGACGGTTTCCGTTTTCCTCAGGCTCGTGACTATGAGCCAGTAGATGGGCAGCAGGGCGAAGAGCCCGATGAGGGTCAGGGAGATTCGACGCCCCCAGCGGATTACCGGTGATTCGCCGGTGGGGCTCCGGCGCTTCCGGATCACCGGCTTGCTGTTAGCCGTTGGTCGCGCGTTTTCGGTGCGGGGGTTGGCCAGGACGCTCATGATTTGTGCTCCGATTTCAGGTAGATGGCGACGGCCGGGAGGAGCATCAGGAGCCAGAGAGCACCAATCGCTGCGGCCATTCCCAAGTCGAATCCGTCGAAAGCCGTTTCGTAGACGGCAAGGGAGAACGTCGTGGTGGCGTTGGCCGGGCCGCCACCGGTCAGGACATAGATCGTGTCGAAGTGCTGGAAGTTCCAAATGAACTCGAGCAGTACCACGATGCTTGCCACCGGTCGTAGCCCGGGCCAGGTTATGTGCCTGAAACGCTGCCAGGCATTGGCGCCGTCGACCCGGCCGGCCTCCCCTAACTCGCCGGGGAAGGACTGCAGCGCCGCCAACAGCATGACCATCATCCATGGGAACGTGCCCCAGGTCCGGGCGACGATAACCGCCAGCATGGCGCCGGGGCCGGAATCGAGCCAACCGATGTTCGTATCAATCAGGCCAGCCGTGCGCAAGGTGCCGTTGAGCACTCCATAGTTCGCATCAAAGATCCAGAGCCAGAGGAAAGAAACGACCACCCCGGGCAACACCCATGGGAGGAGGAATACGGAGCGTACTGCCGCGCGACCCCGCATCTTCTGGTTAAGAGCGAGGGCTGCGACGAGGCCCACCAGGAACGGCGCGACGGTAGCCGGTACAGCGAAGGTCAGTGTGGTGACCGCCAAGGGCCAAAGGTCAGCGGAAATGGCATGCAGGATGTTATCCAGCCCGACAAACGTCCGCCCCTCACGGAGCAGGCTTCGTTCGAAGAAGGCATCCCCCAAGGCGCCCAGCAAGGGGTAAATCACCACCGCTGCCAGCAGCGTGATGGCCGGCAGCATCAGCAGGTAGGGAAAGAATGTCACCCCCTTGGCGCGAGTTGGCGGCCGTGTAGCGGTAAGTGTCATGACTTTCGTACCTCTCTCCGTTGAGCATTTCCATACCCGGTAACGGTATACGATATACGGAAACTGTCAAGAGGTTTTCTGTTGTAGCGGTCTAAGGCAGGAGGCCGAGTTTTATTCTCTGCTGGGGCCGCAGCAAGCTCGATGGAGTAAGCGCATCAGCCCCGCCATCGACGCGAAGTTCTGCCCCGGTGATCTGGCTCGCTTCAGAGGAGCATAAGAAAGCGATGGCGGCGGCTACATCGTGCGGGTCGTTGAGCCGCCCGACCGGGGTGCTGTCCAGCAACCCTTGTCGGTCGGTGGGGCTCAGGCGGGACTCTGTGTGAGGTGCCCTCGTCCAGCCGGGTGTGACGATATTGGAGCGGATGCCGAACTGACCGTACTCGGCAGCCACGTGCCGGGTCAGGGCGGCTACGCCGGCCTTGGCCGCAGAATAGGCCGGATAACCAGGCACGGCTCTGTCGGCATGCGGGGAGCCCAAGGTGCAGATCACCCCTCCGCCTGAGCGCATCATGGAGCGAACGGCGGCCTGGGTGCACAGGAAGACGGTGGTCAGGCAACTCCCCATCGTTGCATTCCACTCGTCGAAACCCAGGTTGTGAAGGCTTCCCCCGGTCGTGTTTCCGGCGGCGTTGACCAGTGCCTTCACCGGCCCGATTGATTCCGCCAACGCAAAGGCCTCGCGAACCGGGAGCTCGCTGGCCAGATCGCCGCTCCACGCCCTGTGCTCTCGAGAGGATTCAGGAAGTTCCGCCAATGTAGCCAGTGCGGCATCTTCATTGACGTCGAGAAGAACCAGGGTATGAGCCGAGGAGAGAGAGACAGCGGCAGCGCGACCGAGGGTGCCGCCAGCGCCGGTAATGACAGCTACAGATTCCAAATCAATCATGGGTATACGGTATACTACGAGGTGGGACAATGGTCGAGACAAAGGAGCACGTAATGGGCAGCATGTTGGGGCGGGATGCGCAGGTTGTGACCAGAACCAAGGCCGACATCGTCCGTGAGATGGTCGAGGAAGCGATCATGAGCGGGCGACTCGGTCCGGGTGAGCGCATCGTCGTCGACACTATTGTCAGCGAAACCGGTGTCAGCAAGATCCCTGTCCGCGAGGCACTCGGGCGCCTCGTGAGCTCCGGCCTTGTTGATCAGAGCCCCAACTCCGGCTACAAGGTTGCCACGGTGTCTCTGCACGAGATCCACGGAATCTATCTGCTTCGGACCGAAGTTGAGGGACTGTGCGCCCAGCTGGCGGCCACGTCGATTGGACAAGCCGCCATCTCAGATTTGCGCTCCATTAATGCCCAGATGCGTGAGCGCATCGCGGGCGGTGACACCAGGGCCCTGTCCGATTTTAATCGACGTTTTCATGTTTCCATTGCCAAGGCCACCAGCTTCGAATCCCTCGCGGATGCAAGCGAAGATCTGCTCAGCAAGGTGCATCGGTACCGCTCGGTGGCCACCCGCTCCGCCGAGCACTGGAGGGCTTCGGTGGATGAACACGATGCCATTGTCGATGCCCTCGAAGCGCATGATCCGGTTGCTGCACGGGATGTGGCCAGGAATCATGCACTAAGCCAGTTGGAGGTTGAAAAGCGTGCTGAACTCGCCTGAGATTGTGACCCTTGGCGAATGTATGGCCATGCTGGCCCCGATGGAGGGGAGGCTGGGATCCGCCACGTCACTGAGCATTAGGGCTGCCGGGGCAGAGTCAACCGTTGCCCAGTATCTTGTAGATCTCGGGCATTCCGTCTCCTGGATCAGCAGGCTGGGATCCGACCCGTTGGGTGATCTGGTCCTGGACGAAATCTCCCGGTCGGGCGTCGACACATCGACGGTGGCGCGCGACCCTGAGGCCCGGACAGGGGTGTACTTCAAGGATCCGCAACATACCAAGACTGAAGTGTATTACTACCGCTCCTCCTCCGCGGCCTCCAGGCTGGGGCGCGAGGACATTTCTTCCCTGGACCTTGAGCGGGTCAGGCTCGCCCACGTCTCAGGGATCACGCTGGCGATTTCCTCGACGGCCGCTGACGCCGCCGCTGTTCTTTTTGAGCGAGTCGCGGCCGAAGGCGGACTACGTTCATTCGACGTGAACTACCGACCGGGTTTGTGGTCAGTTGAGTCCGCCGCGCCCGCCATGCTGGAATTCGCCCGCCACTCAGATGTTGTGCTCGTCGGCCGGGACGAAGCGGAGGAATTGTGGGGCGCTCAGGACGCACACAGCATCCGCCGTCTGCTCGGAACCGGCGTCGAATTGGTCGTAAAGGACGCCGATATCGGCGCAACTGCCTACCGGCGCGGTCACGAGCAAGGAGTTTTTGTCCCTGCACCGTACGTTGATGTCGTCGAACCCGTCGGAGCCGGCGATGCTTTTGCCGCCGGGTACCTGTCCGGTGTCCTTCATGGCCTGCCTACCGACGCGAGCCTGTCCCTGGCGCACTCGGTTGCCGGTTTGGCGCTCCGGTCCGTTAACGACCACGTCGACGCCAGTTCAATCCGCGTTCTGCAATAGGAGGAATTACCTTGGATCTGTCCAACGATTACTTTTCGGCACGCTCCAGCCAGGTTCCGCTCATGGCAATCCTGCGTGGTTTCGATCTCCTCAGGACTGTGGAATTGAGTCATCGCGCCTGGGATCTGGGAATGGAACTGGTTGAAGTCCCGATTCAAAACGAAAGGGCAGTGGAGGTCCTCGCCGCCGTCGTCCGGGCGGGTCGTGAACGCGGGGCCGAGGCCGGGGCTGGAACGGTGACTTCCCTGGAGAGAGTGCGCGAGGCCCGCGATGTTGGTGCACGGTTCACCGTCGCCCCGGGATTTGACCCTGCAGTGGCGCAGGCGAGCCTAAGCGAAGGCTTGCCGCACTTGCCCGGCGTGGGCAGTGCCACAGACATCCATAATGCCCTCAAATTGGGCCTGACGTGGATGAAGGCGTTCCCGGCCGTGCAACTTGGCACCGGTTGGATCCAGGCAATGCAGGGTCCCTTCCCGGAGGCGCGTTTCGTGGCCACGGGGGGAATCACGCTGGAGAATGCCGAGGACTTCCTTGGGCAGGGTGCCGGCGTCGTCTCGCTCGGCTCAAGCTTCAACGACGAGCGGCAGTTTGAGCAACTTCCGGATCTCATCTCAAGACTCCGCCCCGGGACCGCCGCCCCATCTCGAGCTGACTGAAGTCAGCATGACCAGCCGGAAGAGCTCACGCGAAGCCCCAACGGGGGAGGACTACCGGCTGATCTGGGTTGGATCCTATACGGATCCTCCCACCAGCCTCGGCGCCGGCATCGGTGCCGTGTCCGCTGAAGCCAACGGCAGGATCCGCTGGCTCGGTACCGCCGTTCGTTCGCCTTCCCCATCGTTCCTGACAGCCCACCCCTGGTTGCCCGTCGTCTACGTCGTGGCCGAGCACCAGGGCACTGTACAGGTTTACCGCCGTGGCCAGGGAACCAGCCTGGATCCCCAGAGCGAGTCATGGCCGGCAGGACGATCGGTATGTCATATCACCATTGACCCGCAGGCCCGGTACCTCATCGCCGCATGCTGGGGCGATGGCCGTGTCATCGCCTACGCCCTGGACGACAAAGGCTCCATTCAAACCCGCCACGAAGCCCCGCGCGCCAGCGACCCGCACAAGCGGGCAGGCACCCTTGCGGCAGGACGTCAAAGCCGCGCGCACGCTTCCATCGTCTTGGACGATGGGCGGGTGATGACCACCGACCTCGGTTTTGACTTGCTCCGGGTATGGAAATACGTCCATGGCCAGGGGTTAGTTCTCGACCACGAGATAACCCTCCCTTTTGGAAGCGGTCCGCGGCATCTGGTACAGCATCCGGGCGGAACTGTTCTCGTGGTGACCGAATACTCGATCGAGGTGGCACTACTCGTCCCCACAAGCGGCGTATACACGCTCAAGGACGTTATGCCGGCCACTGCCACTCCTGCGGTCGATGGTGATTCAGCAGCTGAGATCGCTCTCGCTTTCGGTGGCCGATTCGCATACGTCGGCATCCGGGGATCAAACCGCATGGGCATCCTACGCGTCGATGAACAAGGACGGTCCGTCCGGGCCTTGGCAGAGTTCAGTACCCGCGGCAACTGGCCACGGCACCATCTGATCCTGGGATCCAGGCTGTTCATTGCCCATGAGCGATCCCACGACATCATCTCTATGAAACTGCACCCCCGGACCGGGCTACCCGGTCCGGCAGACTTCCGCGCCCACGTTGGATCGCCCACTGTCCTGATTCCAGCGCCCGTTTCTTGAGGACCTAGCAAATCACATCGAAATATCGTATACTACATACGAAAACTCTTTGACTTCTACTAGGTGGTACTCATGAGCAACGTAGCTCCAACCGTCGGCTCGTCCCCGTCGGCGGCAGCACTCAAATCCCGGCGCCGGACGATGGTCGCCAGTACCGTCGGCACGGTCCTTGAGTGGTACGACTTCAACTTGTATGGGTTGGCGTCGGCCCTCATTTTCGGGCCCCTATTCTTTGGCTCGTCATCCCTTGGCGCGACACTGGCATCGTTTGCAACCTTCGCTGTAGGGTTCGCCGCCCGCCCCATCGGCGGAATCATCCTAGGCAACCTCGGGGACCGAATCGGCCGCAAAAAGGTACTCATTCTGACGTTCATCATCATGGGTATCAGTTCCGCATTGATTGGCTGTCTGCCCACCGTTGACGCCGTCGGCATCCTGGCACCGATCCTCCTGATCGTTCTGCGCGTGGCTCAGGGCTTTGCAGTCGGTGGTGAATTTGCAGGGGCAACTCTGCTCACCATTGAGAACGCTCCGGCTGGAAAACGAGGCCTCTACGGGGCCATTCCCTCGATGGGAACCGGGGCCGGTTTTGTCCTGGCCAGCCTCACCTTTGCCGGTATCTCACTGCTGCCCAAAGAGGACTTCATAGGCTGGGGTTGGCGGCTGCCGTTCCTTTTCAGCATCGTCCTGGTAATCTTTGGGGTCATCGTCCGCAGAAAAATCGACGAGACCCCCGTCTTCCAGGAACTCGCAACGCAGGGCAAAATCAAGCGCGAACCACTGTGGGCGGTCTTCCGGAAACAGCCGGTAGCTGTCATCCGAACCATGGGCGTAACAATCTCCGGGTTCGTGTGGGGCTACCTGATCCAAGCTTTCGCGCTGTCTTATGCGACCAAGCAGCTTGGCATCGACAGCAGCGTCATGCTCTGGGCCATCGCGATAGCGTCGACCCTCGAGATTGCCAGCATTCCATTCTGGGGGTGGATGTCCGACAAGATCGGGCGCAAGCGGATGGTCATCAGCGGTCTGATCTTCACTGCGGCCTATGTCTTCCCCTTCTTCATGCTGCTGGAGACAAGAAGCACCCCGTTGATATTCCTGGCCATGATCATCGCCATTCCCATCGCGAAAGACTCTGTCTTCGGCCCCCAGGCTGCTCTCGTGGCGGAGATGTTCGATTCCCGCGTCCGCTACAGCGGTGTCAGCGCCGGCCGGGAGATCGGAGGCGCCGTCTTTGGAGGAACCGCCCCCTTCATCGGGACAGCGCTCGTAGCCGTCGCGGGCGGATTCTGGCCGGTGGCGCTGTACGTCATCGTCGCCTGCTCCCTTACCGGCTGGGCAACCCTTTCGGGCAAGGAAACCTCAACGCAAGACATCCGCTCTTCCGGGAACCACGCCGCCAACTGAACGGCCGGCGGACCCGCTGACCTCGCCGGATAGCACCGGCATAGTCTCCAGAAGAAATGGAATAACCATGCTGATTGATTTCAAACACAAGACCGCAGTTGTCACTGGCGGGGCCCGCGGGATCGGAGCCGAGATAGCCTCCCGGCTGGCTCTCTCGGGGGCGAAGGTGATCGTGGCCGATGTGGATGCAGCAGCAGCTCAAGCCCACGCTCACTCCATCCAAGCCGGCGGAGGAACAGCCCTTGGCGTGCGGACTGATGTCACCGAAGAAGACTCCGTGGCAGAGCTCATGCACCAGGCCAAGGCCGCATACGGAGCACCGGCAATCCTGATCAACAACGCCGGCATCTCACTGCCCTCACCCTCGTTGGAGGCCACGGTCGAGGCATGGAACAAAGTCCTGGCGGTAAATCTCCTGGGAGCCTTCATTTGTTCAAAAGCAGCGCTGCCGGCCATGAAGTCTGCCGGCTGGGGGCGAATCGTCAATGTGGTCTCATTCGCCGCGAAATCCTCCCCGCTGTACGCGGACAATGCAGCCTACGCCGCTTCAAAGGCCGGCCTGATGGGACTGATCCACAACCTGGCCATCGAGTTCGCGCCCTACGGCATCACTGTGACCGGCGTAGCCCCGGGAATCGTTGAAACCGATATGTTCCGCGCCGCGCACAGCCAAGTAAGACACAGGGAACTCCTGGCAAAACTCCCGATCGGAAGGTTCACCGGAGCAGACGAAGTCGCCTCCCTCATCGCCTTCCTCGCTTCAGATCATGCCTCGTCGATTACCGGCGAGATCATTAACATCAATGGAGGTCTCTACCTTGACTGACCTGACCAGCCCGCAAACACAGGGCGCACTGGCCCTGGCGTCCGATGCCGGACCACTACGCATCATCAAGATCGAAACCGTGGCGTTAGCCGCAAAATTCAGTGACCTCTACCCGAACGCGCAGCAACCTCCCGAATGGTTGCTGTACCCGGCCGCCAGTCACCGGGTTCTTCCCCGCAACGGCCAATACGCCTCCCTGGTAAAGATCCACACCGAAGACGGCAGCGTGGGAATCGGCGAGTGCTATGGGCTCCCCGCCCCCGAAGTCACAGCCACAGTTATCAAAACCATCATGGAACCTCTCCTTCTCGGTCAGGACGCCATGGCAGTAGCGGCCATCTGGCACCGCCTGTTCCAGGGACAGGCAGCGGGTGGACGCACTCGTGGCTTCTATTTGGAGGCCTTGGCCGGAATCGACCTTGCCCTCTGGGATCTGCGCGGGAAAATTCTCAACCAACCGGTCCACCGCTTGCTGGGCGGTCCCATTCGGGACGAAATAAATTGCTACGCGAGCCCGGTCGCCCTGCACGAAAACCCTGAGGATTCTGTCAGTCATGCCATCCAGTACCTGGAAGAAGGATTCAAAGCCATCAAGGTCAAGATCGGCCGCGGTGCCCGGACGGACCGTTTGCACCTTTCCGCTGTCAAGGAAGCCGTTGGTGAAGATATAACCGTCCTCACCGACGCGAACTGCGCCTACGATCTGGACGAAGCAACCAAGGTTGGCGCAGTCCTGCGCGACCTGGATATCGATTGGTTCGAAGAGCCCCTCGCAGTGGACGACCTGGCGAACCTGGCAGAGTTGAGACGCCGGACCGGCCTGACCATGGTGAACGGGGAGACCCAGTTCACCAGCTACGATCTCCGCGATTCCTTGGTTCTCGGTGCCATTGATGTGTTCATGCCCAACGTGGCCCGCTGTGGCGGCATCACCGAAGCCATGAGGATCGCTGCCCTTGCAGCGGCCTTCCACGTCGACATCGCCCCCCACGGCGTTGGCTCCGGGGTCAGTGTCTGCGCCGCACTCCAACTCATGGCTGCCACACCGAATCTGCGAACCTACGAATACAACCGCCTGCCGAACCCACTCAGGGAGTCCCTGCTTAATGACTTCCCGGAATTCACCAACGGCTCCCTCAAGGTCCCCACCTTGCCCGGGCTGGGCTTCACGATCAATGAATCAGTTGTCGACCGTTTTACCGTCAGCACTCACTAGCACCTCAGTCTTTCTCCGCATCGACCGACACTGAAACTGCAACTGCAATGGTGGCTGGCCTGACTGGTCAGCGCGGATAGCACAGCCCAAACGCGTTGTTCAACAAACAGGAGGGAAGTTTCAATGAAGTACGTAAGAAATGCGGTGACACGCATTGATGGCGCTGGTGCTGCTATAGGTCGTTCAGAGCGGGGCGTCCACGGCTGCTGCCTAACCTAAGCGTCCAACTGTCTCCTCGCCTCAGTGGAACGGAGTTCTTTATCATCGACGCGCGTATTGGGACGCTGGAAAGAAGGGTCGCTCAGAGCCCCAGGTTCATTGCCGCGTGGAGTCCTCCTCCTCTGTTGCGTACGCTCCGCAAAGCTTTCTCAAAGAGGTTGAGTTCGGGCTGATCGTAACGCGATATACGAAATGCGAAAGATGTCAAAGGGTGCGATACTGATCGCATGAGCACCCTAGGAGGTCGGCCCCTGGTGGTCGACACGAAGGCCACGCAGATCAGGCACCGCCTCGCCGAGGCGATCATCAATGGCGAGTTCCGCCCCGGTGACCGCATCGTTCTCGACGAGATCGCCCGCGAACTCGGTGTCAGCAAGATTCCGTTGCGCGAGGCCCTCTCGAGCCTCGAAGGTGCCGGCCTCGTCGTCACGACTCCGCACGCCGGTCCGCGAGTCGCGCCGCTGCCGAGGCGAGAGCTCCGCGGGGTCTATCACCTACGAGAAGAGGTCGAGTCCCTCGCGATGCGTCTGGCCATTCCGCGGATGGACGCGGCCCGCATCGCGACCCTACGCGAACTGAACGAACAGATGCGCCGCGGCATCGGACACGCGGACGAGGCGGAGATGAGTGCGCTGAACTCGGAGTTCCATCTCGAGATCGCGCGCGCCACCACGTTCACGAGCATCGCCGACGTCGTCGGCGAACTGCTCACGAAAGTCCGTCGTTACCGTGCCGTAATCGCGGATTTCGCGTCGGACTGGGAGCACGCGATCGCCGAACACGACGAGATCCTGGCGGCCCTGGAAGCGGGCGATGCCGACAGTGCGATCGGGGCGGCACGTCGTCACGTCCGTGCCCGAGGCGAGACCGACGCTCCGGCCGACGCCGAAAACACCTGACGTGTGGTTGACCTGATCGCCATCGTGGAAACCCCTGATCTCGCTGACGCCCGCCGATGATCCGATCGCAACAGCCCGGGAGTACCGCGCCGCCTCGGCCGGTGTCGAGTCCAACGTCACTGTGTGTCGCCTCTCTGGGGCGTTCCAGGACATGGGTATCACGGTTGGGTGGGGATTCCGTTGGTGAGCGCGTGCTGACTGAAATCATGTCCCGCGGAGTGGATATGTCTCTGGTCGTCATGGATGACGACACTCCGACCGGCTTGATGCTCAAGGATCCGAGCGCCATAGGCTCGACCGTCCAGTACAACCGTGTCGGATCTGCGGCGTCCCTGATGACCCCGCACTTCGTACCGCGCGAGGCGCTGTCCGCTGCGAGATTGTGCACGTCACGGGAGTGACGCCCGCGCTGTCGCCGCAGTGCAGGGCGATCGTGGATGCCCTGTCGCGGACGCCCAAGCGGTGGGGACGCACGTCTCATTCAACGTCAACTTCCCGCCCGTGGTTCTGGAAGCTAGGCGATGCTGATGCCGGGCTACTCGACTTCGCGCGTCGCTCCGACATCCGTTTCGTCGGACGCCACGAGGCTGAGGCACCCGGGGTGACGCCACACCGGAGGACATCCGCGAACGCCTCCCTGAGCCCACGCTGCTGGTCGTCTAGGTCGTCGGGGCCGGCGGCACCATAGACGATTGTTCCTTGCCGTACACCTTGACGGACTACCGCGGGCTACGTGCCTGCGCCTCGGCCACTCTCGGGCGGCCAGTGTGCTCGTCTGCATCGACGATCTGCCACCTCTGAAGGAACGACTTCATGACCGACCTCGATTTCACCACCGCTTTCCAGGGGCCCCGGTGATAGCCATCTTGCGCGGTTACGGACCGGAATGCACCCTTGAACTGGCTCAGATCGTCTGGTTGGCCCGCATCACCTGCATCGAGGTGCCCTTGCAGACCTCTGTCGACGCGGATTCGCTCGCCACGCTCGGCGAACAACCTTCGCTTACCTGTAACCTCGCCGGCGCGGGAACCGTGCTCGACGGCGCAAGGAGCAGAACTCGCCCGTTCGCTCGGCCAGAGTTTCACCGTGAGTCCCAGACTCGACGACTAGGTCGTGATCGCATCCCGGGATGCTGCATCTCCCCGGCGTGGCCACCTGCACCGAGATGCAGCGGGCGCGGCGGCTCGGCCTGCAGTGGCAGAAGTGGTTTCCTGCGCAGGAGCGCGGCGCCTCGAGGATTCGGGCAACGCACGGTCCCTTTCCCGACGTCCGATTCGTCGGAACGGGAGGCGTCCAGGCGTCCAACGCCCCGACTTCCTGGCGGCCTGCGCCCGCGCCGTCGCTGCCTGCTTGGCTCTGGAAGACCCACGGCAACTGACGGACCTTGCCGCTCGCGCCACGCGAAAGTTATCGCGTGATGAGTGGATGCCGGCTGCCCCGGTCGGCGGGCCGGCATCCGAGTCATCGATCAGGCGTCTGCGACCCAGAACTGCAGCGCCCCACTGGGCACGGTTGTCGAGAACGACGGACCATTTTTGGCGCCGAGCTGCACAACTCCGATGCCTGATGCATCGGGAACGGTCGCGGTGTACTGGTACCCGCGGAAGATCACGGGGTTCTGCGTGTCAACGTTGAAGGTGAACGGTGTCGTCCCACGATTCGTTACTGCGAAAACCGCTTTACCGGTCGGTGTCTTCCACGCCATGATGCGCTGGTCATACAGTCGCTGCGGTTCCGTGACGATATGGCGCCGCGAGTTCTTGGGCAGGAACTTCACGAACCCTGACACACCATTCCAGTTCACCGGATTGAACTGCCAGTGCCCGACCGGCAGATCGGGAAAATGGTTTGCGCTGAAGTCCGTGTCGTGTGGGGGCCGCCAGAAGCCGAGCCCGTAACCGTAAGACTCGCTGTTCGTCGTCGGCTTCAACGCATGCAGCCAGTACCAAGTCGGTGACTTCACGAACGTGAACCAGTTCATGATTGACTGCGCAGTGTTGAGCATGTTCGGCGTCTGTCCGGTGAGGTACTCGAACTCGTTGGTGAAGACGGGTTTACCCAACGACGCCGACTGGTTGAAGTCGTTGTCCATCTGGTAGTTGCTGTTGAGTCCGATGCGGTGATAGCTCCACGCATCAACGTGTGCTGTCGCCGCCGGATCGGACTTGATTCGCACTCCACCGGCCGAGTTCCAGCCGTCCATGCTGTCGACGCTGATCAGAATGCCCGGATCGATGCCATGAATGAGCGGGGCGACCCTCTTGAAAAGTTGGTAGTACTGCTCGCCGCTGTACTTGCACTGACTGTACTGAGAGTTGTTGTAGATCGGCTCGTTCTGCATGCCCCACTGTGCGACCGGGATGCCGTTCGCGATGAGGTAGCGCACGTCCTGTGCCATCGCCGCGGCCATTTCATCGAGAAACGCTGGCTCGGTCGACTTGATCGTGCCTCCGATATAGCTGTTCGTCGTCTTCCACGCCGGCGCAGGCGACCAGTACTCCGCTGAGACGCCTTCCATCTTTGCATCACGGATGAGCGCCGCCAGTCCCGCCGCCTGACCGGGAAACCTCTCGATAACATGCTTGCTCTCGGAATCGAGACCCCGGAAGTAGAGTCCCAGGGCCAGGCGCAAATATCGGAAACCGCCGTCGACCCGCCCCGCCATCAGCATCTGGCTGACGAAACGGTCTCGCTCCGACGGTGTGAGATCGAAAGGAACAGACGACGTGCTTGCAGGTAGCCCGTTGTTCGCGCTCCCGATCGAATCCGATTGAATCTCGACCCCCAGGCCCTCGATCAGCTGATCGGGCGCCTCCTCGAAGCGCAAGACGTACACGCCGTCCTGCGCCAACGCCGAAGCCTTCGTCCCGACACTCCATTGGATCCCAATCCCCGCAAGGGTCGCGGCTGTACCTGCCATAATCTGCCGGCGCGTGAGACCGGTGGAACCTGCTCTGGACACTGTGCCCTCCTTCTCCTCGTTGAGATATCAGTTAACGATATACGAAGTACGAAATTCGTCAAGAGTGTGAATTCAGTCATCCGACGTAGGGCAGGCTATGGCCAGGGTCGAGCACATCGACCGCAAAATCTCCCGTCGCCTCGAGCGGTAATTCCCGGAAGATCGCGCGAGTGCTCAAGATCAGCGGTCGAGACCATCACTGAAATGTCGTCGAGGCCGCCTGATTGAACTCGACACGGCGGCGTAATGGCGCGGACTTCAGAGCGCAGTTCGCCGGAACCGGGAGGCGTTTCAGCGGTTCCTATTCAGCGGATTCTGCAACAGGGTCACTTCAGCTTTACCTAAGATCCGCTATTGGCGCCCGAGTAGGACGAGTAGAAGTAGAAGAGATAACTCGTCCGACCTGTCTTGGAGCGTTTTCCCACGTCAGAGACTCGTCCGCGAACGACGCCGTTGAATGATGATCGGCACGGCGACGGCGTCATTGCGGGCAGTAGCGGCGTTTTCACTCATTAAATGAGACATTCTTGCGTAGAGTTTTTGCTGTGAACATCGAACCGGGCGGATTCCTGCCTTTCTGAACACTGAGAAGATTGGGCTCCTGCCGGCTGAAGACCGGGTTTTCGAAGCGATGCTTGATGGTTGGCGTGCGCAGATGCTGATACGCGGGCTCTCGACCGCGTATGTCAAGAGCTCCTGCAGTGTCGTTGAGCGGTTCCAGGACCACGCGAAGGAGTATCCGTGGACGTGGTCGGCACGCCATGTGGACGAGTTCCTCGCGGACCGGTGCAGTTCAGGAAATGGCCTGGCGTTGTCCACGCTCCGGTCCAACGCGGGAGCGATCAAGGCGTTCTGCGCTTACCTGACCGATGGGCGTCGCGGGTGGGCAGCCCTTTGCGACCGAGTGTTCGCCGACATTCCGGTGCAGGTCGTGTTCGGTGGAACTCACCGCGGCACACCACCGACGATATCGTGCCGCCGCGCCGCCGGGCGTTCACCAGGGCAGATCTTCAGACGTTCTTTGACGTCGCTGACGATTTGGTCGATAAGACACATGGCTGATCGTCTTGGTCCTAGGCATGGGCCACCGGCAGGAGATCTACCATAAGGTGGCACGGCCGAGCCGGCAGGCCCCCCGCTTCAGGCGCTATCTGACTGCCCTGGAACAGGCGGCGAGAGCTCGATTCACAGCAGCAACGTCCGCGTTGTTGTCTGTGCGGGGGCCGCTACTTGAAGGGCCGATCGCCCAGCATGGCGGTGGTAGGCACCGTTGGGCATGCCGAGTTGTCCAAGGCCCTTGGTAAACGCGAGCTTTTCCCATAGTAAGGGTCCCTGTGGCAAGAGGCCGGGTCGCTTCTAGGAAGTCTCCCCGAAATAGGCACTGCGCATTCCGATGGCGATCTTCTGGGCAGCCGGTCGCAGGACATTTAACAACGACTCCAACATGATGCCTTCCGTCGGGACAACAACGGACAGGGACGCAACGGCCCCTCCGAAAGGTCCCATGATCGGCACCGCAACTGCCGACGCGTCGCGATGGATATAGCCCTTGGTCAACGCGTATCCATCTCGTCGGACCTCAGCCAGGATCTTTCGCATGGCATTCGGACTGGGGCGGGGCGCCATGGCAAAGTCGCTGAGTTGCGATCCCAGGATTCGGTCGACGGTTTCCGGGTCGCTGTGCGCTAAGAGAATGAGACCGCTCGACGTCGCATGAAGCGGAAGCGTTCCCCCGACTACCGTTATGTTGATGACTGGTTCGTGGCTCGAGAGACGTTCCAGATACAGGACCTGATCTCCCCTGAGGATTCCCAGCTGCGTGTGCTGGCGAATGATCGCCTGCACGTCCTGAAGATGCGGCATTGCAACTTCCCGCAACCCAAGCGCCCCGGGGGTCCTGTTCGCCAATTCCCAGAGCCGGAGACCGATGCGGTAGCGCCGGTTCGGGAGTTTTTCCAGCAGCCCGAGGGCAGCCATTTCCCCGACGAGCCGGTACGCGCTTGAGCCCGACATTCCCGCGCGATGGGTGATTTGGGTCAGGCTCAGGTCCCGCGTTCCTTGGTCGAAGGTTTCCAGGATGCGCACGGTGCGGCTCATGGATGATTCCCCATTGGACTCTTTTGCCATCTCTGCCTTTGCTGAGGTTCCGAGAGTTGCACTGGATGGCACTTTTGCGCATCATGCGAATTTCACTCACACCAAATGTAATCCAGATCATAGTTATTTCTCACGGCTCACCCAAAACCAGGAGGACGAATTTTCATGGACGCAACCGCCGCTGTGAGAACCGGATGCCCGTTCACTGACAAGCGCTCAGCTGTTGAACGCGCGGAAAATGCGCCGACGGAAATGTGCTCGCCCGTCAGCGAAACCATCGGTGCCGGGGAAATGCCCGTCGCCAACTGGATCAACGTAGCCGAGCTTCGTGAAGATCCTTACCCGACCTATGCACGCTTGCGAAACGAGTCCCCGGTGGCTTGGGTTCCGGCCATCAAGAAGGTTCTCATAGCTTCGTTCGCCGGTTGCCTCTTCGCTGAACAGCACCCCGAGATCTTTAGCAACAACGTTTCGGGTGCGCACATGACCCGTGCCTTCGGAGGACAGCCGATGATTCGCCAGGACGGAGCCGACCACTCGGCCGAACGGAATGTCATCAATCAAACGCTGCGCCCCAAAAAAATCAAGGAAGTATGGGAAGCCCGCTTCATAGCCAATACGCAAACCTACCTGGACGCGCTGGAGGATGGCGGCCCGGGCGCCGACCTCAACGACGTATTTGCCGCCCCGCTCGCAGCCAAGAATCTCATCGATCTTTTGGGACTCTCCTGCGTTGCACCGGCCGACGTTGCCCGATGGTCCGCGGACTTCATGGCCGGGGCCGGAAACGTCCTCGACGATCAGGACATCTGGCTTCGCTGCCAACGATCTCGCGAGGAATTGGGATCGGCGCTGGATGAAGCATTTGCTCGGCTGCGGAAGAATCCGGACGACTCTATCATCTCGTTGCTGATCCATAGCGGGATGCCAGAGGAAAGTGTCAGGGCCAATGTAACCCTTACCATTTCAGGCGGCGTCAGCGAACCACAGCACATCATGACCTCATCGGTTTCCTTGCTGACCCAACATCCCGAGTTCCTATCCTGGGCGCAGGAGGAACCGACCAGATTCGAGCAGGTTTTCCAGGAGACGCTGCGGCTCCAGAGCCCGATCGCCATGATCACACGCGAAACCACGACCGATACGGAAGTCGATGGCTTCAGGATCCCGGGCGGCAGCCAGATCGGACTCCTGCTGGCCTCCGCGAACAGGGACGTGCTCGCGATCGAGAACCCTGACGAATTCGATCCCACCCACGAGGCCCGTCGGCATCTGGGATTCGGAAGCGGTGACCACCTGTGCGCCGGCAAGTGGGCCGCAGAGGCAGCCGTCGGACGCATTGCGGTTCCCGCACTGTACGAGCGGTTCCCCACTTTGCGCACCGACCCTGCACACCCCGGGACATGGAACGGCTGGGTCTTCCGGGGATTCAGCTCGCTGCCGGTTGTTTGGTAGCCAGCTCCCCCAAGGCCCGCCCCGTCCAGGCATCAGTACGACAACCAGAGGAACGACCCCATGATTTCGGCAACATTCAACCACCCCGAGGGCACAACAGACACGCTCCAGATCGACCCGGGGGTATCCCTTATGAAGGCTGCGGTGCTTAACGGCATCGGCAACATCATCGGCGAGTGCGGCGGCCAGGCCATGTGTGCGACCTGCCACGTCCTTGTCCAGCCCGAATACCGCGACCAGCTCCCGCCCCTGGGCGAAGACGAGGACGAGATGCTGGACTGCGCGGCCACGGAGCGAACCGAAGGCTCTCGGCTGGGCTGCCAGCTCAAGGCCGGGGAGCATTTTTCCGCCATCGAAGTCGACCTGCCCGAGGCCCAGTGATGTTCACTCCGGATCCGGCGCAAAGCGCCATCATCGTCGGGGCCGGGCACGCAGGGGTCCAGACGGCGGAGTCCCTGCGGGAATCCGGTTGGAAAGGCCGGATCGTGCTGATCGAAAACGAGGAACACCTCCCCTACCAAAGGCCGCCACTATCCAAGGACCACCTGGACCTGGCGAAGCCGCCCACTCCCCTGCCGCTGCGCGCCGAATCGTACTTCGGGCAAAACCGGATCGAGCTGCGCACGGGGACGAACGTCCAGTCCATCGACGTGCACGACCGATCGGTGCTGCTTTCCGACGGCAGCAGGGAATCGTTCACCAAACTGGTACTGGCCACCGGGGCATCAAACCGGATTCTCCAGGTTCCGGGAGCCGACCTTGCCGGCGTCGCGGGACTGAAGACCCTGGACGATGCACGCCGGCTGCGCGGGCTGCTGGAACGGGCCAGCAATGTGGTGGTTGTGGGCGCCGGATTCATCGGGCTCGAGTTCGCCGCGGCGGCACGTGCCGTAGGCAAAAACGTGACGGTCCTCGAGTTTGCCGACCGTCCCATGGCGAGGGCGCTGAGCCCAATCATGAGTGATTTCTTCGGCCGGCACCACGCTGAACACGGTGTGGATCTGCGGCTCGGTGAGGGCATCGCGGCCTTCACCGGAAGCCCCGACGGCAACGTCGTCTCCGCCGTGTCGAGCAGCGGGGCTGAATATCCGGCCGACCTCGTCGTGGTCGGCGTCGGGGTCGTTCCGAATACCGCGCTGGCCGAAGCTTCCGGGCTCCTGGTGGAGAACGGAATCCTCGTCGACGGTTCGCTGCGTACATCGGACCCCGACATCTATGCCGTGGGCGACTGTACTTCCTTCCCCGGGAGGTCCGGCCTCGGGCGCCTGCGTTTGGAATCAGTGCAGAACGCCACGGACCAAGCCCGATACGCGGCACGTCGGATCGCTGGCTTGGAGCCGATCCCGTACGAACCGGTGCCGTGGTTCTGGTCGATCCAGGGCGGCGCTCGCCTGCAGATCGCGGGGCTCTCCTCCCCCGGCAACCAAACGGTGGTTCGCGGCGATGTCGCAGCCGGCGGGTTCTCGGTGTTCTGCTTCGACGGGGACCAGCTGGTGGCAGTGGAATCGGTCAACAAGCCCGCGGACCACGTTGCCGCACGGAAGCTCCTCGCCGCGGGCACCCACGTGACACCGACCCAGTGCCGAGACCTCCACTTCGACCTCAAGAACGCGGCTGCGTCCACGGCGGTCGCAGGATGACCACCGTCCTCCATGGTCCGTCCCCTCCCGACGATGACGTCGGCGAAGCCAGCCGCAAGTTTCCCGATTCGCCTAACTTCCATCCACGTTTCCTAGTCACCACACCGTTTATGAGGTCACCAGTCAAAGGCGACCGAAGCAAAAGTTCAACGTTTTGCGGAAGTTACCTTTCTACCGCTTTCAACAACAACTCCCGATACTCCTCGAAGTGTGAAGGAACACCACTCATGCAAAACAATGCAATCACCACCACCGTGATTATCGCGGCCATCGCGCTCGCCGCTAGCGGGTGCACCACGGGCGGCAAGCAAGCCCCTGCGGCCGGGGAAACCCCTGGTGCAGCCGGCGTTCTCTCCACGGATACGGTCAACGCGGCGATCGACATTCCCGCGACCTTCGACCCGACCCAAAGCCTCTCCCTTCCCGACTTCACGGCCGCACGCATGAGCTTCGATACGCTGCTCCGTGTCGGGAAAGACAATGACCTCGTCCCGGGTCTTGCCGAGGAATGGGATTCCAAAGGCACCAAGACGACCTTCACCCTGCGCGACGGGGCCACATGTTCGGACGGAACCCCCATCAGCGCCACCGTGGTGAAGAATTCCCTGGAACATCTGGCCGCACCGGACACCGCGTACACGGGAGCAAATGACACTTTCGGCATCACCGGGCTTCCCACGATTGCGGCCGACGATGCCGCCAACAAGGTCACTATTGACCTAGCAGCGCCGTGGCCGGACATGCTACGCATGCTGAGTACAGCGGGATCCGGCATCATCTGCCCGGCGGGCCTGAAGGACACCAAGGCTCTGGCAGCGGGCACCGCAAAGGGCGCGGAATCAGGCCCGTACCTGCTCACCGAGAAGGAACACGGGGTCCGCTACATCTATGCTCTGCGCGACGGATATGACATGTGGCCCAAGTACAAGGAGCCGTTGCCCGGCTCTCCGGCCAAGAATGTGGTCTTCAACGTCATCAGCGACCGCAACGCCGTGGCCAACCAGCTGCTCGGCGGGCAGCTGGACACTGGATTCATCAACCCCAGCAGCATCCCCCGCTTCAAGGACGAACCAAGGTTCGTCGTCGCCAAGCAGCCCTTCTCCGATTTCTATGTACTCTTCAACGAGCGCAAAGGCAGTCCCTTTGCCGACGAAGCCAAGCGCAGGGCCGTGGCCCAGATACTGAACCGCGAAACCTTCGAGAAAATCACCGACGAGGGCGCCGGCCAGACCAGCACCCAGCTGGTGGCTGACGGCACCACGTGCTCAAACCCCGCGCAGTCGCCGGTGATCCCGCTGGACCCCGAAGCTGCCAAGAGCGTCCTGTCGGGCGTGAAGATCAAGTTTGTGGGAACCCAGGTCGTCGGACCGAAGGGCTCCGGCAATGTCTACGTGGAGGAACAGCTGCGCGCCGCGGGTGCGGACGTCACGCTCTCCAACCTCGACCTCGGCGGCTGGATCGGCACCGTCTACGGCAAGCCAGGCGACTGGGACATGACCGTTTACGCCGGACTGAACTTTGCCGGCTCCATGTCCAGCAAGCTCAACGACCTCTCTGGTCCAGACGTGCAGGCCGGTGGCGCAAATGTCGGCGCCAACGTGAACCCGACGCTCGACGCGGCTCTTGCGAGATTCCGCTCGGCCACCGACGAGAGCGCCCAGTGCGCCGCCCTGCAGGAGGGCATGAACAGCGCCATCTCGCAGGCTAACGCGGTTCCGCTGACCAACAGCCCGCTGGTGATGGTTGCCCGTGACGGCTTTGCCGCAGTGTCGCAGGGTCTGTCGCTGGACGACCAGTCCCTGCGCATCACCAAGTAGTTTCCGTTTCGGGTGTCCCGCCCCGCGCGAGGCACCCGAAGGCCACCCATACTTTCCAAGGAGCAGGACACCCCCATGAACCCCTTTGATTCGGCGCTCGAGATCGCCGCAGCCATCCGCCGACGCGACGTGAGTCCCGTCGAAGTTGCCGACACCTACCTTGACCGCATCGATGCGCTGGACCCCGGCGTCAACGCCGTCATCTGGCGCAACGACGAACAGGTGCGCGAAGCAGCCCGCCGGGCCGAATCCGCCGTGATGCGGGGCGACGTCGTGGGCCCCTTCCATGGCGTCCCGATCCCGGTGAAGAACTTGTCCAACGTGGCGGGCCAGCCCAACGACATGAGCTCACTGGCCGTCACCGACGCGCCCCGGCGGGCCACCGCATTGAGCATCAAGAAGCTCCAGGAAGCCGGATTCCTGCTGATGGGCCGCACCAACAGCCCCGAGCTCGGGCCGCTGACGGTGACTGAGAACGCCAAGTACGGACGGACGTCCAATCCGTGGGACACCGACTACGTGCCGGGCGGGTCCAGCGGCGGTGCTGCGGCAGCAGTTGCCGCAGGCTTCGCACCCGTGGCGCATGCCTCAGACGGCGGCGGATCCATCAGGGTTCCGTCCTCCGCCTGCGGGCTGGTGGGCCTGAAGCCCAGCCGCGGCCGCGTTCCGCAGGAGGTGTTCGCCTGGGAGCATTCCACCGTGGAAGGCGCCATCACCCGCACCGTTGCCGACTCGGCCGCCATGTTGGACGCCATGAGCGTCACCGACTCGTTGGGCTGGTACTCTGCGCCGCGGCCCGAACGGCCCTTTGCCGAACAGGCGGCCGAGGCGGCCGGTTCGCTGCGCATCGGGCTGATGCTCGAGGCACCGACGGGGCTTCCCGTCGACCCCGAATGTGTTGACGCGGCGCTGGCTCTGGCCCGGCTCCTGGAGGCGGCCGGCCACGTGGTCGCCCCTGCGGTGCCGCGGCTGTTCTCCCGCGAGGCGATCGACGCGTTCCAGGTCATCATCTGCGCCTCGGTCGCCGCCGGCGAGTACACCGACCCCTCGCTAGTGGCCCCGTTCATCACCCGCCGGATGGAACGGGCACGGGACTTCAACGCCGTGCAGTACGCTGCCGCGGCGGCCAAGCTGCAGATCGAATCCCGGGCCATCGTGTCCCAGTGGGGCGGGGAGTTCGACGTGCTGCTGACCCCCACCATGGCAACCACCACCCCCAAGCACGGCGTTGTCTACGAGGAAGCCAACAACGACCCCCGGGGCGAGGGACTCACCGCCCTCCGGATGATCTCTTTCACCTCATTCTGCAACACCACCGGGCAGCCGGCCATAAGCCTTCCTGTCCACACCGGGGCCAACGGGATGCCGATCGGCGCCCAACTGGTGGGAGCCCCGTTTGCCGAGGGCACGTTGCTGGCCTTGGCTGCCCAGGTCGAAGCCGCCGTGAACTGGCAGGACCGCCTGGCCCCGCTGGGAGCCGGGGTGCGGCCATGACGGCAACCCCCGCCACCGCAAAAGCACCGCCCTCACCGGGGACCGTGCCCCTCCGCCGCACCGGGGCCGCCTGGGCCTCGAATCCCTGGGTGGACTTCGCGGTCCGGCGACTGGGCGGGGTACTGCTCTCCCTGGTCATGCTCGTGGTGTTGACCTTCCTCATAGTCCCGCTGATCCCGGGCGACCCCGCCCGCGCGGTGGCGGGAACCGACGCCTCGGCCGAAACGGTGGCCAAGCTCCGGGCCCAGATGGGCCTTGACGAACCGTTGGGCGTGCAGTTCCTGGATTTCGTGGGCGGCCTACTTCACTTCGATTTGGGCACATCGTTCCGTTTCAATGACTCGGTCTCGCTGCTCATTGCGGCAAAGCTCCCCTACACCGCTCAACTTGCCTTCGCCGCCATCGTGTTGGTGCTGCTGTTGGCTGTTCCGCTGGGCATGGCCACCGGCATCCTCACCCGGGGCGGGCGCAAGCGCTGGCTGGACATGCTCTTCGGAAACACCGCGGGCTTCCTCGCCTCGCTGCCCGGCTACGTCACAGCGACATTGTTCATTCTCTGCTTTGCCATCCTGATCCCGGTCTTCCCAGCCGGCGGCGCCGACACCCTCTCGGCGCTAGTTCTGCCCACCGTCGCGCTGGCCCTCGGTCCGGCCTGCGCCGTGGCCCGCGTGGTCCGACAGGAAACGGCCACGGTGCTGGAACAGGACTTCATGCGCACGGCACGCGGCCGCAGGCTTCCGCCGCTGCGCCTGTACCTGCGGCATGCCTTGCCAAACCTGCTGACCAGCACGCTCACGCTGACCGGGCTGATCCTTGCCTCGCTGCTGGGCGGGGCCATCATCATCGAAACGGTGTTCAACTACCCGGGCCTTGGCAATGAGATCATCCAGGCCATCATCTACCGCGACTACCCGGTCATCCAGGGAATCATTCTGGTCGTCGGGCTGATTGCCACCCTGCTGAACATCTTGGTTGACGTCATCCTCGGCATCATCGACCCACGCACCCTCGGAGCGAAAACCCATGGCTAAGACACCACGCGCTGCCAAACACGCCCTCCGCTGGACCCCGGGGCTGAAACTGGGCCTGGGCATTCTCTCGATGGTGGCCCTGGCTGCCCTTTTCGCCCCGATCTTCCTACACGACGCGGCCACCATCCTGAGCGACGACTCGCGCCAGGGAATCAGCGCCGAACACTGGATGGGAACTGACGACTTCGGCCGCGACATCTTGGCCCGCACCCTCGTCGCCAGCCGCCTGACGTTGCTGATGTCCCTGGGCGCCACGCTGATCGCCGTCACCGGCGGCATCCTGATCGGCGCAGCCGTCTGGATGGCGTCGCGCCGAGCCAGAGAATTTGCACTGCGCCTCATCGAGGCGGCGGTCGCCTACCCTTCCCTGATCTTCGCGCTGATCATCGCAGCAATCCTGGGCCCTGGCAGCGGCACCGCGATCATCGCCATCGGCGTCGCAGGCATCCCCGGATTCGCCAGGCTGACTGCCAACCTCGCAGCCTCCGTCTCCCAGCGAAACTACGTAGGCGCCGCCCGGCTGCTGGGGGTCCCGATGCCCAAAATAATCGAACGCCACCTGCTGCCGAATATGGCCGAACCGCTCTTTGTCATGGCCACGTCGTCCTTTGCCCTCTCCCTGCTGGAAATCTCGTCGCTGTCATTCGTGGGACTGGGCGTGCAAAGCCCCGAATTCGACTTCGGACGGCTGCTGAACGAGGCACTGAACTCCATCTACACCCAGCCGCTGCAGGCCGTGGCGCCTTCCATCATGCTGGTGCTCACCGGGCTCGGTGCCATGCTGGTCGGCGACGGCCTTGCCGCCACCGCGGACCCACGCGGGGGCAGGAAATTCTTTGCATCCCGCAAGCACCATTCCCGCCCCGTGTCTGCCACCGCCGCCCCCGCGGCGTTGCTAGAGGTAGACAACCTGACGGTCACCGCACCCGGCGGACAGGATCTGGTCAAGGGCATCTCCTTCAGCATCGCCCCGGGACAGGTACTGGGGCTCGTCGGGGAATCCGGGTCGGGCAAATCCATGACGGCCATGGCCGTGGCAGGGTTGCTGGCCGACGAACTCGCCGTTTCGGCCCACACGCTGCGGCTGGGTTCGCTGGACCTGTTGGTGCCCAATGCCCCCCGCACCATGGCCACGTCGATCGGGCTGGTCTACCAGGACCCGGGCAGCACGTTCAATCCCGCCCTGCGCATGGGCGGGCAACTCACCGAGGTCTCCCGAGTCCATCTCGGGGCCAGCCGGACCCAGGCGAACCGCGACATGGTCCAGGCCCTGGACGCGATGTCGATCAGGAACCCCGAACTCCGCCTGACCCAGCACCCGCACCAACTCTCCGGCGGCATGCTCCAGCGTTCCATGATCGCCGCTTCCACCGTCTCCAATCCCGTGCTGCTGATCGCGGACGAACCGACCACCGCACTGGATGTCACGGTGCAGGCGGATGTGCTGCGCAAGTTCCGCAAGATCAACAAGGAAAAGGGAACGGCCCTGCTGTTCATTTCCCACGACATCGGCGTGGTCCAGGAGTTGTGCGACGAGGTGCTGGTGATGCATGGCGGGCGGATCCTGGAACGACTCAGCGGGGCTGAACTGAAGGCGGGTCACGCCAGGCATCCTTACACCCGCGCCCTGCTGGCTGCCACGCCGGCCATGGACGGATGCCAGGGAAAGCTGAAGGCCGCCCGCTGGCTTCCGGAAGACGCATCCGCCCAACCGGTAGTCGTGAACAACCAATGAAAGGACCAGGTGCAACCATGTTTTCCACACCTCCAACCGCCACGGCGCCCGACACCGGCCAACCGCTGCTTGAGGTCAAGGCGCTGAGCGTCGAGCTAGGCTTCGGTGCGGTGCGGGCCACCATCCTGAACCAGGTCGGCCTCGCCGTGGCCCGCGGCCAAACCGTGGGCCTGGTGGGCGAATCGGGATCGGGAAAATCGACCATGGCCAAGACCCTGGTCGGTGAGCTGACCCCCGGGTCAGGATCGGCCACGTTCGACGGACAGTCCTTGCACGGCCTGAACCGCGCCGGCCAGCGGGCCATGCGCCGGCGAATCCAGATGATTCCGCAGGACCCCTACTCCTCGCTGAACCCGCGGCGAACCATCGGCGATGCCCTGGGCGAGGCTATCGACCCGGTCCGCGGGAACGCCACCCGCCAAGCCGAGGCCATCGCCCATTGGCTGAATGTGGTCAGCATGGACTCCGACGTCGCCTCGCGCTATCCACACGAGTTCTCCGGCGGGCAACGACAACGCATTGCCATCGCCCGGGCCCTAGCCGTGCAACCGGAGCTGGTCATCGCCGATGAAATCACCTCCGCACTGGACCTGACCACCCAGGCCGAGATCCTGAACCTGTTGGCCGAGCTGCGCCAGGACTTGGGCCTGACCATGCTGTTCATTTCCCACAACCTGGCGGTCGTCAGACATGTCTGCGATGACGTGGTAGTGCTCTACCGCGGGGACGTGGTGGAGGCCGGGGCTGTTGAATCCGTGTTCACCGACCCCCAACACCCCTACACCAGGACGCTGCTTGATTCGGTGCCCGGCGGCCCGGGTTTCAACATCGATGCGGATATCCGGGGCGGCGGGGTCGACGGCTGAAGGACTTTCACCTTGCATGCTGCAAAGCTTGGTTACACCCCTCCGGAGCCGATCTTAGCCGGAAGCAGGCGGGGGGATCGCGGCCCCGTGAAGGACTTCTTTTGCCCGCTCACCTCCACGGCAGCTCCGGGTAACCGCGGGAGCGCTCCTCGAAACCTCCCCGGATCTTCGTTGTTGATTGCCGTTAGCCCGAACTTACCCTCGAAGGGAGCCCAACAGTGTTCAAAGGTTCCCTAACAGAGCTTGATCGCCAGCTCCTTTCCGCACTTCGAGAGGACGGCCGGGCCTCAGTGGCCAGTCTGGCACGTCAGCTCGGAGTCGCCAGGGCGACGATTAATAGTCGCCTGGAGCGGCTCGTGTCCTCTGGAACCATAATCGGCTTCACAGCACGAGTTCGCGACGAACTGGACCCTTTATCGATCCGTGCCATCACGTTAATTGCCGTAGAGGGCCGTTCCGCCGACAGAGTTATTCGCCAGCTTCGTGGTTTCCCAGAAATCCGGTCGCTGCACACCACTAACGGAGCTTGGGACCTTGTTGCCGAGATCCGGGCAGAAAGCCTGACCGGGTTCGACCAGATTCTCGGCCGGATTCGAGGCATCGAGGGCATCGTCAACAGCGAAACCAGCTTGTTGCTCAGCTCCGTATTGAGATAAGGCTCCCTTACCTGCCGCCGATCCATTCTGACTACTTCTTCTCCATGTAGTTGCCCAAGTTGGGGGGAGAAACTCTACCTCGGGTCGATCACGATAGGGCACTGCAGGAGTCCTCTTGATAGCCACGATCCGCGCGGCTCCAAGGCCCGCCCGGCCACCGTTCACCAACCCAGTAGATCGTTCACGGAGGCACGAAACATAGTGTCAGATTGAAGTCGGCGATATGCAAGAAACTCAATGAAAAGTGCCCTTTTTGTTCATTGTGGGTGCATATCGACAGCTCATAAAGTAGTGAAATCCCCCGATTTGAAAGCAAAGGAGAAGCGATGACTCGCTTTGTAAACGTACAAAACATGATCAACTGGGTCGCTGCACGCAGCCCAGGGAAGATCATGGCCGACATGATCAACTACCTCGAGGACGACTTCCGCCGCTGGCAGTCCTTCGACAAAACCCCCCGCGTGGCCAGCCATACCCCATTCGGAGTCATCGAGCTGATGCCCACCAGTGACCACGAAACCTATGGCTTCAAGTATGTGAACGGGCACCCGTCCAACCCGGCGCGCGGGTTCCAAACTGTCACTGCCTTCGGGGTCTTGGCAGACGTCCACAACGGCTACCCCACATTCCTAACTGAAATGACGGTGCTGACCGCGCTGAGAACTGCAGCAACCTCCGCCATGGTGGCCAGGAAACTCGCCCATCCGGGTTCCAGCGTGATGGCCATGATTGGCACAGGTAGCCAGTCAGAATTCCAAGCCCTCGCCTTTCGAGCAGCCCTGGGCATTGAGACACTTCGAGTCTGGGATACTGATCCGGACGCCATGCAGAAGTTCGTCCGCAACATGTCTCCACTCGGTTTTGACATCACCATCGCAACGTCGGCCGCTGACGTCGTGGACGAGCGGACGTCATCACCACTTGCACCGCGGACAAGACCAATGCCACCATCCTCACCGCAGACCTTATTGCACCGGGCGTCCACATCAACGCCATCGGAGA